>JALZEO010000140.1 GCA_030862025.1 Actinomycetota bacterium
GGCGAACCCCAAGACCGTCGTACGGAGGACGTCTCCGACGCAGGCGGTGCAACCGGCGGCACCGGCTAGGAACCTTGGCCGCCACGGCTGCGCCGTCTGCACGCGCTGCGCGCTGCCCGAGCCAGCGATTGTGGGCACGGCCTCGGGGTGCCCCCAGGAACGTACGTGGCTGACGATGACCGTCTCCGGCTGAGAATCGATCTGGCATACGACGGCGCTGCCTTCCATGGGTTCGCCCGCCAGACGGGTGTGCAGACGGTGCAAGGAGCGCTCGAGGACGCCCTGTCAGCCGTCCTGGGCCAGCCAGCGCTAACCACCTGCGCGGGCCGTACGGATCGGGGGGTCCACGCCAGCGCCCAGGTCGTCCATCTGGACGTAGACCCGAGAACCACGGCGGCGCCGTCCGTGCTCGCCGACCTCGACCGGCTGCGACGCCGACTACAACGTATGACGGGACCAGCCATGGCGGTCTGGCTCGTGCGCCGGGTGAGCCTCGACTTCGACGCGCGGTTCTCGGTCCTCCACCGACGCTATCGCTACCGCATCGTCGAAGCCTCGTCGCTGCACCCGCTGCGACGCTTCGACGTCTGGCACCTCGCCGAGCCACTCTCGGTGCCCGCGATGCGCGCTGCAGCCCGTCACCTGCTCGGCGAACACGACTTCGCCTCGTTCTGTCGCGTTAGTCCGGGTAGGACGACCATACGCCGCGTGGACGAGATCACGATCGCACGCAAGCCAGGCGGGTCGCTCGACGTGCGGGTTCGTGGCCCCGCCTTCTGCCAGCAGCAGGTACGGTCGATCGTCGGCGTCCTCGCCGAGATCGGTCTCCGTCGTCAATCGCCCGGCTGGGCTGCAGAGGTGCTTGCCGCGCGCGACCGAAGCGTCGCGGCACGGGTGGCCCCCCCGCAGGGTCTTGTCCTCGACCGGGTCTCGTATGGTCGCCGCTTCCCGGCGGCGCCACCTCCACTTGTCGCCCTCGACGTGTGAACGGAGTCCGTCCGGATCAGAGACCGGCGCCGGTTGCCGCTGTTCTGCCTGGACGCTACCCTCCGCCACGCGGCCCGCCTCGGGCCGCGTTCCGCGCTATGGACTTTGGCAGCACGACGGCCGGGCTCAACGCGCTCCATCAGACACGACCACCGACATGATTGCTGAGGCCGGAGATGCGCACCTACAGCGCGAGTGCTCGGGAGATCCAGCGCCAGTGGTACGTGGCCGACGCGAAGGATCAGGTGCTGGGACGGCTGGCGAGCCGAGTTGCTCAGGTCCTGCGCGGTAAGCACAAGCCGATGTTCACGCCGCATCTCGATACCGGCGATTATGTGATCGTCGTGAACGCCGCCGAAGTTCGGCTCACGGGTGCCAAGGCCAGCCAGAAGTTCTGGTACCGCCATTCCGGCTACCCGGGCGGGCTCAAGTCGGTGCCGTTTGCACGCCTGCTCGCTGAGACGCCCGAGAAGGCGGTGGCGAAGGCTATCCGCGGCATGCTGCCGAAGAACAAACTCGGCCGCCAGATGGCAACGAAGTTGAAGGTGTACGCGGGTCCCGAACACCCGCATGCGGCGCAGCAGCCGAAGCCGCTGCCCCTTCAGGTCGCTTCAGACCGGGAGCGTTGAGGACCACGTCAGGCATGGACCAGGTCGACGCGACGATTCGCGAAGGAGGCTTTCGGGTGGTGGATCGGAAGAGTGACGGATGCGGAGGGCCTGCTCGTGGCTGAGAACATCTATGTGGGTCGCCGAAAGTCCGCCGTCGCGCGCGTGCGTATCCGCGCGGGTAGTGGCGAGTTCAAGCTGAACGGCCGCCCGCTGGAGGGCTACTTTCCCACAGAGAAGCATCGGGCGACGGTCACGGAGCCTTTCGACATCGTCGAGCAGACTGGCAGGTGGGATGTGCTCGCACGTCTCGACGGCGGTGGAGTCACGGGCCAGGCCGGGGCTCTTCGCCTCGGGATCGCTCGGGCCCTGGCCGATTCCGATCCCGAGTGGCGGGGTCCATTGAAGGAAGCCGGGCTTCTGACACGGGACGCACGGCACGTGGAGCGGAAGAAGTACGGCCTGAAGAAGGCCCGGAAGGCCCCGCAGTACAGCAAGCGGTGAACCCCGGCTGGCGCGAGGAGGAGTGACCGCGTCTTCCCCCTGCCCGTCCTCGTAGTAGTAGAAACAGAGAGCGCTGAGGTCGCCACGCTACGTACACTCGGATAGGCTGATCCCACCCTGGGGGGAGCACGACGTGGGCAGGCTGTTCGGGACCGACGGCATACGGGGTGTCGCGAACACGGAGCTCACGCCAGAGCTCGCGCTCGCGCTCGGCCGGGCGCTGGTGATCTTGCTCCGTGAGAGTGGCTTGTCCCGTCCCACCGTGCTCGTCGGGCGCGATCCGCGCTGGTCGGGAGAGCTGCTCGAGTCGGCGCTCATGGCTGGTGTGGCGTCGGCGGGGGGCGACGCCACTGCGATCGGCGTCTTGCCCACGCCGGGGGTCGCCTACCTCACGGCAAGCTTCGGGGCCGCGGCCGGGACCATGATCAGCGCCTCACACAACCCGGTCGGTGACAATGGCATCAAGGTATTCGGCGGCGACGGCTTCAAGCTCACCGACGTCGAGGAGGAGCGCCTCGAGGAGCTCGTGCGGGAAGCGGATGGATTCCGCCCCACGGGGACGCTGATCGGGCGCATCTGCCACGACGCGACCCTCGTGGCCGCCTACGCCGAGCACCTCGTCGCCGCCGCCGAGTCAGAGTTGCATGGTCTGCGGGTGGTGCTCGACGGTTCGAACGGTGCAGCCAGTCACATCGCCCCGCTCGTGTACCGGCGTCTCGGCGCAGAGCTCGTCGAACTGCACTGCAGTCCCGACGG
>JALZEO010000150.1 GCA_030862025.1 Actinomycetota bacterium
GGCAGCGTGCACACCATGAGCAGGCTCAGAGCCAGGACTGCCGCCAGCGATACGAACGGGTTCGGACGGAGGGCCGCGAGGAGCATGACGAATAGCCCGGCGACGGGTACCGGACAGCCGACGAAGTAATGCGGGTCCTTGCACAGCGGGAAGCGGGCCAGGCGCCAAGCAGCGCACAGGACGAAGCCGAGGCAGGCAGCAACGCCGACACCCGTCAGATCGTGTAGCGAACCGACATACGTTGCGTAGGCGGGGGCGACGCCGAAGGAGACCAGGTCGGCCAGCGAGTCGAGATTGGAACCGAACTGACTCTGTGCGCCGGTCGCGCGGGCCACCGGCCCGTCGACAGCGTCCAGGACCGCCGCGACCACCGCGAACACGGCGCCCCAACGAAGGTTGTCGTGAGAGATCAAGAGCAGGGACAGAAAGCCGGCAGCCAGGTTTCCGCTGGTCGCGAGGTTGGACAACTGCATGAACTGCTTCATCGGGTACCTCGCTGGCGCCCTCATGGGGAACTCCCACGGTCCGTGTTGTAATGGGCCAGCGGGGTTACTCCTGCGCGTACCCGGTCCCCCCGCCGGACGAGCGGGACGGCAGCTCGCGCGGGGACGAGCACGTCGGTGCGGGACCCGAAATGGATCAGGCCTATACGCTGCCCGGCCTCGACGCGATCGCCGATATCCACCCATCTCGAGATCCTGCGGGCGAGGACGCCGGCAACCTGTACCACCACCGCCCGTCCCGATGGACCATCGATGCAGATCCGGTTCTGACGGTTCTTGACGCCTGCCGTGGCCAGGAAGGCGGGTGCGAACGCGCCGGCGCACTCCTCGATCTCTGTCACCGTCCCTTCGATGGGGCTGCGGTTGACGTGAACGTTGCGGAGCGACAGGTAGGTCGCGATTCTCAGCCCCTCGCCCCGGTCGATCCAGGGCGAGGGCACGGTATCGACCGCGGTGACGACCCCGTCGGCGGCCGCGTACACGAAGCCAGGGTGGGGCTCGAGCGGACGAGCCGGATCGCGAAAAAACGCCAGCACCGATCCCGCCAGCGCGAAGGCGACGGCGGCTCCGCGCCGGCGCGTGGGGAGGAGCACGACGCCGATCGCGAACGGCACCAGGAACGACCGCCTGGCCGACGTCCAACTACGCCTGGTGATCATGAGCCTGAGGTCCCCTCGAGCGGGCCGCGGCAGGCGAAGAGGAACGCGGGCGGGACGTTGACGAGGGAGACACACCGCGCGACCGAAGCGAAGTTTCGCCGCAGATCGCCTTGCAGGAGCGTCGAGTACTGGATAACCAGCATCACGCCACGGGGACGCAGGATGCGAGCCGCGCGCTCGAGGATGGCCCGTCTGACCTGCTTCGGCATCGATGTGAACGGCAGCGACGAGACGATGACGTCAACCTCGGCACCGTCGAGGTAGTCCTCCACCCGCTCCACCGTGTCATGGATGACTCGTAGGCGTCGATCCTCGAAGCGGGCGGAGAGGTTCGAAGCGAGGACCGGGTCGATCTCGAAGGCCAGCACCTGGGCCTCGGGGCCGGCCCGCTTCAGAATCTCCGACGTGAACACGCCGGTTCCTGCCCCGAACTCCGCTACCGCACGGGCAGCCGAGATCTCGGCCATGTCCAGCATGCGCCGAACAGTTCGCCGACTGGTAGGAACGAGCGCTCCAACCTGAAGTGGATGGGCCAGGAAGGACCCGAAGAACCGCGCGCTTTCGCGCATCCCAGATCTCATGTTGCTCAGTGTCGGCCCACTTGGCTGCTTTCGTCGTTTTCGGGACCCAGCCCAGCTCGGGCCCTGCGGGCCCTTCCCTGCTGAGGCCTCATGCCCGGCTAGGTGAGGGACGGCGACGTGTGCCTCCGCTCAGAAGCGCGGGGGGGCCGGCGAAGCGCCTGCATGTGATCCCGGTGCCGCTCGTCGTGCCTGGTTGATAGGTCAATGGCCATGAGCACGTTCGGCCGTCAGTTGGACGGGGACGTCGAGGGTGGCCAGGGCGCCCCAAGTCGGCCACGATCGCGGACAGCCGAGCGTGCAGCAGTGCTTTGTGAGCCGCACGTTACCGGGCCGTGCTACACGAAGTCGACAGCGGGGGGCCTTGCGTTCGACCTCTGGCCGCTCGCGCGGCGAATGTCGGGCCTCCTCACCATGAGGCATCCTCGCTCCACTCCCGACCTCTTCAAAACGCGGGCTGAGAAACTTGATTCTTGTTTCTTTGACTCGACTACGCTTCCGACGCGGTGAGGGCCGACACCCGGGCTCCCGCGACCGTCCAGGGGGAGCGCTACGGGAAGCTCACGCGGCGTAGCCAAGGTCGAAGAACGACTGGCGAACGTTCATGGGCGGCTTCGTCGTGCGCGGGCGAACGAGCGCGTCCTCGCCGAGCAGGTCGCCTACCTCCGCGACGTTGCCGACGACGCGGAGACGCGCAAGCTCGTCGCCCAGACGCCGCTCGCGGACCGCGCATGGCGGGCGGCACGGGACGATCTCGAGCGGCACGCCCGGCTGCTCAGGGAGACGCGGGCAGAGAT
>JALZEO010000159.1 GCA_030862025.1 Actinomycetota bacterium
GCCGCCCAGCAGGCTTGCGGCGAGAACGGGCAGAAGTCGAGAAATCATCATGGTCACTCCGAGACGAGCGCGCGACCGTCGGTGTTTGGTGATTCCGCAGCCGAAGCGGGGGTCATTCCATGCAGCAGGAACGCATGTCGTACCAGGTATCAGGGTTTCGCACGCCCTCGAGCACCTGCTGGATCGCCTCTGTCACCAACTCGGGTTGATCCTGGTGAATGTCATGCCCGCTCTCGGTGGCCACCAAGAAACGCGCATTCGGGACCAGTGTGGCCAGGTCCGCGTTCCCCGCGCGAAAGAACCCTTCCAGCTCCCCGGACGCGAATCCCGGCGCCTCCGCCGACTGGGGGAACGGCTTGCCGTGGGCCAGGACGGCCAGGGGCATCGGCTGAAGTGGTGAGGCCGCGGTCGCCTCACGCATGACGTCGTTGTCCCCACCCCAGGGCAGCGTCTCGACGTCGCCGTAGCCATCCATCTGGAAGACGGTGTCCGTGCCGCCTCCCTGGTTGAGCCGCTTCAGGGCCTCGTACTTCTCCGGCGGCAAGAGCGTCTCCAGCCGCTCGGAGAACGCATCGACCAGCACGAGGCCCACGACCTCATCGGGGTAGGTGGCGGCGTAGAGCCGCGCGAAGAACCCGCCCAGGGAATGGCCCGCCAGAAGGTACGGGCCGGGAACTTCCGCTGCCTGGAGCAGCGCATGGAGTTCCTCTACGACCTCCATGGAGGTGCGGGGCTGCGTGATCGCGTCACTACGGCTGGGGATAATTTCCTCGGTAATCTCCGCATAGGTCCCGGGGCGATCGTACGTGCAGACGCGGGTAGCCTTCGTCACTCCAGGCAGTACCATCTGGCGCGAGTCATCGGGATGGAGTAGATCGTCGGTCCAGAAGCGGCCGGAGGCGCGATACCCCGCCACCAGGATCACGGTGGGGCTACCTGTGCCGTGGCATTCCAGATAGATGCTGCTACCACCGATGTCCACCAACCCGGCGAAGTCGCCGCTCGTGGCAATCGGCGCCTCTGCTTGCGATGTCCAGGTGCTCGGGTCGTGGATCGCATCGACCACATCCCGGATGGCCTCGATGACCAGATCCGGCTGATCCTGGTGGATGTTGTGCCCGCTCTCGGTGGCAATGGCAAAGTGGGCATTGGGGACGAGGGTGGCCAAATCCTCCTGCAAGTCGTGCATGATGGCTTCCATCTTGGCAGCCGGCCAGCCCGGAAACGGGTCGCCAAAGGGGATGCCATGCATCAACACGACCAGCGGCATCGGGTGCAGCGGGGCCTCCTTGCGCGCCTGGCGTACCTGGGCGGAGGTGGCCTCGTCGGCAAGCGGGGCGGTGTGCCACCGCTCCGCCTCCGGATAGGCATCGAGGAGGTCCTGGTTGGTGACGGTGATCGCTTCGAACACCTCCCATTGTTCCGGGGTTAGCGCCTCCTGGAAACGGAGCCAGACATCCTCGTGGGTGGAGTCCAGCAGCACCATACCCACCACCTCGTCCGGGTACTCGCTGGCGTACAGTCGCGCTACCAGACCGCCCGCCGAGTGGGCAACCAGGACATAGGGTCCGGGGATCGCCGCCGCGTCCACGAGCGCGTGCAGGTCGTCAACCATGTCTTGCGCCGTGCGCGGCTGAGGCACCGGGTCACTGCGACTGGGGTAGAAGAGCGGACCGTACGGGTCGAGGGAAGGGTTGACGTCCCCCATCGTCCCTGGCCGATCGTAGGCGCAGACGCGGGTGAACTCCGCCACGGCCGGCAGGACCATGGTCCGCTCGCCTTCGGGCTCCTCCAGATCCCGGCTCCAGACGTCGGCCCGGCCTCCGGCACCCGATTCCAGGATCACCGTCGGACTGCCCTCGCCGCGGCACTCCAGATACAGGTTCCGCCCGCCGATGTCGACGAGGCCGGAGAAGTCGCCGCTCGCCGCAGAGGGCGACGCCGACGGGGTAGCGGACTGGGCGAAGCCCGAGATCGGCACGGCAAGCATCAGGACGATCAGCGCGATGACGGGAATCCGGTGCATAGCGATTCTCCTCTTGTTCAGCCAACGTAGGCAGCCGTCCGGTATCTCCTCAGACGGTCGGGCGCTCCACGTCCTCCAGAAACCAGATGTCCGGCCGGTCCGTCACCCCCGCCCGCGTCATCGCCTCCCGCAGATCGTCGGAGTCGGCGAAGAGGCGCGCCCGCTCGAGGTCGTCCCACTCGAGAAGGAGCAGGATCTCATTCGGGTTGGCGGCGTTGCGAAAGAGCCTGCTCCCCTGCGAACCGTTGGCCCGGCGTGTGGACTCGTGCTCGTCAAAAACCGACGCCCAGGTCGTGTAGTCCTGGACCGTGTGGCGGATGAGCAGACAGGGCATGAACGATTCCGATCACCATGAGCATCACCGCGATGCGCAGCGACCTCGCTCGCATGCAGACAGTACGTGGTGAGGCATCGCCGGCCTATCCGTACAAGTACCCCATCCAAGTACCCCATTCGCTTTGTCGCGAGTACCCAATAGCTGCGGCGAACAGCCGACCGCACCAGTGTCGGACCGACCGCAAGGCGCGGGGCGCGATGGTGACAGGAGAGGGGGTTAGGTCGTCGGCGGAGGCGTGGGGTCGACGAGCCCGGTGGCGATGGCAGCGGTGGTAGCGGCGGTGCGGTTGTGGACGCCGAGTTTGGCGAAGATCCGGGCGACATGATGCTCAACCGTGCGCACACTGATGAAGAGGGCAGTGGCGATGGCCGAATCGGTCTGCCCCGAGGCGAGCAGACGCAGGATTTCACTCTCGCGCGGGGTCAACGAGATGTCGTTGGTGCTGGTGGGAGGTGCGAGCGAGTCGAGCGCCTCGGCGATTACCTGCGTTGGGGTGAGGCTCCGGCCGGCGGCCCAGGCAATTGCAAACGCCCGTTCACCGAGAGCG
>JALZEO010000193.1 GCA_030862025.1 Actinomycetota bacterium
AGACCGCGGGGGGGAGAAGTCCAGGACGGGAGCGGTCTTGGCTTGCCCAAGACCGCGGGGGGGAGAAGTCCAGGGCGGGACAAATCAGCGCGCGGAGCTCAGGGTGGTCCTCGTAACGGGACACCGCGTCGAGCTGGGCGTACGCTCGCGCTGATGGACGACGGAAGCGACACGGGCGGGTACGGGGGTCCCCTAGGCGCTGTTCCGCACCAGGACCCGGCGCTGACCGTCCGAGAGCGTCGGATCGCCGCTGGTATCGCTGTCGGGTGCGTCTCGCTGGCCGCTCTGGCTGGCGTGCCCGTGGTAGTGTCGACCGGCGCAGGCCGGGCAGAGGCCCTCTGGTCGGGGCTCGGCTATGGCGCCCTACTCGCCTCAGTCGCCGTCGTCGTCTATATCGATCGACTCTATGCACGGCAGTGCCCAAGCTGTGGTCACCGGCACCACGATCGAGGCGCGACGGCCTGTGTGGGTTGCGGCTACGATTTGCAGAGCCGGCCCTGCTATGCCTGCCCCGACTCACACGGCCTCTACCTCGAGCCTGGCCGTTGCGTGTGCGGCCGGAGATTGCAGCGCGTTCCTCAAGCTGTAATGCTCGGCGGCCAGTTCACGGCGCGATACCTCGGCGTGTGGATCTTCGCCTGTCTCGTCTGCTTGAGCATCCTCCTGCAGCTCGTGGAGGCATGACGTGGTGCTCGGAGGAGGGCGGCTCTCCGTCGTCCACGCCGCCGGTGGCCTGGTCGTCCGAGGCGGCAGCCGAGGTGAGGAGGTCCTCCTGATCCATCGTCCGAAACATGACGACTGGAGCTTTCCCAAGGGCAAGGTCCAGTCGGGTGAGCGCTTCGAGGACGCCGCGTTGCGGGAGGTTGAGGAGGAGACCGGCTACACCTGCGAGCTCGAGTACGAGGCCGGTTCGGTCACGTACCGCGACTCTGATGACAGGCCGAAGCTCGTGCGCTACTGGCGCATGCATCCGGTGCAGGGCGAAGGACGATTCACGGCCACACCTGAGGTGGACGAGATCCGCTGGGTACTCCTCGACGAGGCCAGCCAGGTCCTCACCTACCCTCATGACCGGGACCTGCTCGCACGCTAGGCGCTCGGCGGCGTGACCCCGGGCGGGATCGCCCCTGGAGGCAGGTGAGAGCGGTCTTCGAGCGGTGAGAGCGCGAACTCCGCGGCGCCGATGCGCAGCCACTCGACCGGCTGATCCGCGATGAGATGCTGGTCGACGATGACCGGCACGTCGGCGACGGTGACCCCGCCGTACCAGACGTAGTCAGGCAGGACGAGCACGGTCGGGCCGACCATGCAGGGCTCGAGGCAGCCTGTGAAGGTGACCTTGACGTTTACCAGTCCACGCTGCCCGGTGATCTCACGGAAGGCGTTGAACACCTCGCCACTTCCCTTTTGGATGCACGAGCCGCGGGGGTGCTCGGGTGGGCGCTCGTTGATGCACACGAGCACAAACCTCTCCGGCATGGCGGCGCGTGCCATGGGACCTCCTTGTCCCTCCCTCGTCACCTCGACCTCATCGAAGCCGTCCTGCCGACGGGGAGCGGCTACTCGAGGCCCCGTACCGGGAGCGCCGGACGGTGCCAGCCCAGCAGGGCCTCGGTCATCCGCACCGCCTGCAGGGTTGCGGGCGCATCGTGCACTCGCACCACGTGAGCACCGCGCAGCACGCAGAAGACTACCGTCGCGAGGCTGCCGCCCACCCTCTCGTCGAGACCCGCCGCGAGCGTCTCGCCGATGAAGTCCTTGTTGGACACCGCGACGAGCACGGGATAGCCGAGCGAGACGAGTTCGGGTAGCCGGCGCGACAACTCAAGCGAGTGGTACGTGGTCTTGTGCAAGTCGTGGCCAGGATCGACGAGGATGCGGGTGCTCTCCACCCCTCGCTCGATGGCGCGCTCGGCGAGTGCTGCACATCCTTCCACCACCGCGGTCGTGACGTCGGGACGGTACCCGCGACGGAAAGGGCGCGTGCGTGGCTCACCACCGTGATGCACCGCCACGTAGCCGGCCTCATGCCCGGCGACGACGTCGAGGATCTCCGGGTCGTGTCCGCCGCTGACGTCGTTGATGAGGTCGGCCCCGGCCTCGAGCACGGCGGCGGCTACCTCAGAGCGGTAGGTGTCCGCTGAGATGACGACATCCGACTCCGCTCGGAGCGTCTCGATGATCGGCAGGATGCGATCGCGCTCCTCGGCAGCCGAGACTGGCGGGCCCGGCCCCGCTCTCACCCCGCCCACGTCCACCATGTCCACCCCATGGCTGATCAACTGGCGGCCCCTCGCGCAAGCGGCGTCGAAATCGAACGTCCTGCCGCGTTCGTAGAACGAATCCGGGGTGCGGTTC
>JALZEO010000258.1 GCA_030862025.1 Actinomycetota bacterium
GCACACCCTCGTTCCCCCTCACGAGTTCACGGACGAGCCGGAGCTACTCCTCACTTTCGACGCCGGATGTACGGATCGGCTCGGGCTGCTCGCCCCCGCGGCTGACCGCGCCCACACCCTCGTCGTCGTCGACCATCACGAGTCGAACGACCGCTTCGGTGACCTGAATCTCGTCGCACCACACGCGGCCGCGACAGTCGTGCTCGTTGACGAGCTCGTCCGACGGCTTGGCGGCAGTCCCGATCGCGACATCGCCGCCTGCCTCTACACCGGGCTCGTGACCGACACCGGTCGCTTTCAGTACCGCAACGTCGACAGCTCCACCATGGAGCTCGGCAGCCGGCTGATCGCCGAGGGCATCGAGCATGCGGAGATCAGCCGCCAGATGTTCGACACGCACTCGTTCGGCTATCTCAAAGTGCTCGGCCGCGTCCTGGCGCGGGCGACCTTCGTTCCCGAGGCGAGCCTCGTCTACTCCTGGGTCGAGCAGGCGGACCTCGACCGCTTCGGAGTGGCGCTCGAAGAGACGGAGGGGCTCATCGACGTGCTCCGCTCCGCCGACGCGGCCGAGGTCACGATGGTCATGAAGGAGCTGGCCGACGGGGGCTGGCGCGTGTCGCTGCGTTGCAAGGGACGCACCGACGTCGGAACGCTGGCACGCGAGTTCGACGGCGGCGGTCATCCCTTTTCGGCCGGCTTCGTCGTCGACGGCTCACGAGAGACCGCCGTCTTCCGCGTCGTGCAGCTGCTCGCAGGGCGGGAGAGCTAGGCGGGTGACCAGGCGAGGTGGCCGCGGCGAAAACCGTCCACTCGACGGTGTGCTCGTGGTCGACAAACCCGCCGGGATCGGCTCAACCGACGTCGTCCGCGTTGTCCGGCGCGCGGCTGGGCAACGCAGGGTCGGCCATACGGGGACGCTGGATCCAGACGCCACGGGCGTGCTCGTCGTCTGCCTGGGTCGCGCCACTCGCCTGGTGCGTTTCCTCCAGGTTGGCCGCAAGACGTATCTCGCGCAGATGGTCCTTGGCATGGAGACAACGACCCAGGACGCGAGTGGGCAGGTAGTGGCGGAGCGGTCAGCCGCTCACGTCGACGAGCACGGACTCTGCGAGGCACTCGCGAGCTTCATCGGCGAAATCGAACAGGTTCCGCCGATGGTCTCCGCCGTGAAGGTCGGTGGTCAGCGCCTCTACGATTTGGCACGTCGTGGCGAGGACGTCGAACGCCCCCCGCGCGTTGTAACAGTCCATGAGATTGTGCTCGACTCCTTCATCGCCGGAGAGCGCGCACAGGTCACCTTCCTCGTCACCTGCTCCTCGGGGACGTATGTTCGCACGCTCGCCCACGACATCGGTCGAGCCCTCGGCTGCGGGGCGACATTGACCGAACTCCGGAGGCTCGCGAACGGGCCGTTCACTGTGGAGGACGCCCACCCTCTCGACGAGGTCACAGTCCGGGGCGAGGACGGGACCCTAGAGGCGGTCCTCCTCTCGCCTCGGGAAGCCGTCCGGGGCCTGCCAACCTTCGAAGCCACGCCGGAGCAGGCGCTAGCGGTTGCGGTGGGCAGGACCCTGCCAGCCCTCGGCGTCGCGGGCCCGTTTGCGGTCGTGACCGGCGAACGCCTGCTCGCCGTCTACTCCGACCAGGTTGGTGGCGCCCAACCCGAGGCGGTACTTGTTCAACCATCGGACCTGGGCGGGGCGGTGGGGTGAGCACCCGACCGCTGCCAAGAGGACGGGTGGCATGGTCACTCGAAGACGTCTCGCCAGCGCCCTCCGCCGTCACACTCGGGTTTTTCGACGGGGTACACCGCGGCCACCAGCAGCTCGTCGACCACGCCGCCCGTCACGGCGCAGCGGACTCGTTGCGCACCGTTGCGGCGACCTTCGACCGCCACCCCACGCAAGTGCTACGTCCCGGCTCCGAGCCGCCGCTGCTCATGACCCTTGAGCGACGCGTGCACACCTTGCAGGAGGTCGGAGCCGACCTCGTGCTCGTCATTCCGTTCACGGTCGAGCTGTCCGAGCTGTCACCGTCGGGGTTCGTGGACGAGGTGCTCTGTAGCGCTCTCAACGCCCAGGTCGTGGTCGTGGGGGAGAACTTCCGCTTTGGGCACCTGGCGGCGGGCGACGCACGTGCGCTGAGCCGGATCGGCGACGATCGCGGGTTCGACGTGGACATTGTGGAGTTGCTCACATGCGACGGCGAACCGCTCTCCTCCACTCAGATCCGCCGCCATCTTGCCGAGGGCGACGTCGAGTGGGCCGCCGCGGCGCTCGGACGTCCGCACGTGATCGACGGCGTGGTGGTCCAGGGTGAGGGGCGCGGCCGCAGCATCGGAATCCCGACTGCGAATGTCGCGGTGGCTCCACACACGCAGCTGCCCGCGAACGGCGTGTACGCCGGGCTCGTCGAACTGGTCCCGGAGGTCCCGGGCAGGGCAGTGCGGCGCATACCTGCCGTGACCAACGTCGGCGTCCGGCCCACCTTCGGGGAAGAGGCCTTGACGGTCGAGACCCATTTACTCGACTTCGAGGGCGACCTCTACGGTGCCCGACTCGGGGTCGAGTTCGCGCATCGCCTGCGTAAAGAACGCCGCTTCGCTGACCCCGAGCAGCTCGTCGCACAGATCCGGGCTGACATGGCGAAGGGCCGTGACCTGCTCGGTCTCCCCCGTCACCCCCCTGCCTAGGTGCGTAGAACCGGCCCGAGGCTTACACCCAGCCGCGGTTGCCGCGCTGGAGACGCTGTGTCACACTGCCGCGACTGTCGGCCGCATCAGCGTTCAGTTGCGAGGCCGGCGCACACGCGACGGCTGGTTCGCTACTGTTTCGAGAGGAACGGTTCGACACGCTTTGGGCCCGGGGGCCGGTACGGTCCCTCGGACTCGATCCCTGGCGTGCCTTGCCGGTACCGTGTAAGCGTTCCAGCTTTCCGGGAGCATGCACGCGCCTTGCAGGATGGCGCCTGCGAATGCCCCGAACGGCCTCTCACGGACCGATGTGGGAGGCGGCGAGGTCGAGTCAGGAGATGTCAGTGTCCGTCACCCTCTCCGATGAGCGGCAGGAGATCATCCGTCGGTTCGCCCGGCACGAGGGCGACACCGGTTCTCCCGAGGTGCAGATCGCGCTACTGACGGCGCGGATCAACCACCTCACCCAACACTTGCGCACACACAAGAAGGACCATCACTCCCGACGTGGGCTGCTCATGCTCGTTGGCCAGCGGAAGCGGTTGCTCGGCTACCTGCGCAAGACGGATGTTCACCGCTACCGCTCGCTCATCGCCGAACTCGGCCTGCGGCGCTGAGTCAGCTGCGCTCCGCGGTTCACCACGGCTGGAGGGACAGATGTGACGCCGGAGGAGGTCACCCCCGGCACACGGAAATCGTGAGGCACGAGAACCGCGTCGGTCGTCAGTGGAGACGGGTGAGACACTCACCCGCCCCCACTGATGGGCCGGCAGCTCCTCGGGGCCTCACGCGAGGCGGTCCTTGGTGGCCGCGGAAGGAGGCCCAGCCATGGGCAAGCTCGGAAGTGTTGAACACACCGTAAAGGTCGAAGGCAAGATTCTCCGCTTCGAAGGCGGCAAACTCGCGCGGCAGGCGGGCGGCGCGGTGGTGGCAAGCATGGGCGACACGACCGTGCTCGCAACCACGACGGCGTCTGGGACACCGCGTGAGCACCTCGACTTCTTCCCGCTCACGGTTGACGTCGAGGAGCGCATGTACGCGGCGGGCAAGATCCCGGGGGGCTTCTTCAAACGGGAGGGCCGTCCCTCCGAGAATGCCATCCTGACCGCGCGGCTTATCGATCGGCCGCTGCGTCCCACGTTCGCCGACGGGCTGCGCAACGAGATCCAGATCGTCAACACGGTGCTACAGACTGGACTGGTCGACCCCTACGACGTCGTCGCGATCAACGCGTCATCGGTGGCCACCATGCTCGCGGGCGTGCCGTTCGACGGCCCGGTGGCCGGGGTCCGCTGCACGATGCTGCGCGACGGCTCCTGGGTGGCGTTTCCAACCTTCCAGCAACTCGACGATGACGCGGTCTTTCAGATGGTCGTGGCCGGCCGGGTCTTCAGGGAGGCGGAGCAGGAAGGCGACGTAGCCATCCTCATGGTCGAGGCCGACGCGCCCGAGCACGCCTGGCGCCACGTCGAGGCCGGCGCACCCGAGCCGACCGAAGAGCGCATCGCCGAAGGACTCGAGGTCACGAAGCCGATCTTGCGTGCCCTGTGTGAGGCCCAGGAAGCGTTCGTCGAGGAGGTTGGCGTCCGTCCCGCCGCCGAGTACCGGCGCTATGAGGATTACTCCCGGGAGGTATACGAGCTCGTCGAGCGGCTGGGGGGGGGCGCGTTGCGCGATGCGTACACGAGCGAGGGCATGAAGCAAGACAGGGCTGAACGAGTTGGAGCAGTGCGGGAGGAGATCCTGCGGCAAGTGCTGGCCGAAGCGCCGGAAGAGCTCGACGAGGACGACCTCGTCAAGCAGGCACGTCAGGCCTTCCGTTCCCTCGAGAAGCAGGTCGTTCGGAGGTTGATCACGCAGAGTGGTACCCGGGTCGATGGCCGCGGTCCCCGCGACATCCGCCCCGTCGCGGCTGAGGTTGGGGTGCTCGACCGGGAGCACGGGTCGAGTATCTTCCAGCGTGGTGAGACCCAGGTCGTCAACATCCTCGCGCTCGGGATGCTGCGCGAGTCCCAGCGCCTCGACACGCTCCACCCCGAAGAGGAGAAGCGCTACATCCACCATTACAACATGCCGCCCTACTCGACGGGTGAAGTCGGACGCATCGGCGCGCCGAAGCGGCGAGAGATCGGTCACGGGCTGCTGGCCGAGCGAGCCTTGCTGCCGGCCGTCCCCGACGAGGAGGAATGGCCGTACGCGATACGGCTCGTTTCCGAAGTGGTCGGGTCGAACGGCTCGACGTCGATGGCGTCGGTGTGCGCCTCGACGCTATCGCTCATGGACGGCGGGGTGCCGATCAAGGCACCCGTAGCCGGCATCGCCATGGGCCTCATCTATGAGGACGGGCAGTACACGACGCTCACCGACATTCAAGGCGTCGAGGACTTCTTCGGCGACATGGACTTCAAGGTGGCCGGCACCGAGCGCTTCGTCACCGCTCTGCAACTCGACACCAAGCTGACCGGTATTCCTTCGGACGTGCTCGCCGACGCCCTGCTTCAGGCACGAGAGGCCCGACTGTCCATCCTCGAGGTGATGACCGGCGCGATCGCGGAGCCCCGTCCCAGTGTGAAGGCGACAGCGCCCCAGGTAATCACGATCATGATCCCCTTGGATAAGATCGGCGAGCTCATCGGCCCGAAGGGCAAGGTGATCCGGGAGATCACCGAGGAAACCGGTGCCGACATCGACGTGGACGACGATGGCATACGGGGCGTCGTGCGTATCTACGCCGCACGCAGCGACCAGGCCCAAGCGGCCGCCGAGCGGGTCAACGCGATCGCCAATCCCACCATCCCGAAGGAAGGTGAGCGGTACCACGGCACCATCGTCAAGACCATGGACTTCGGCGCCTTCGTCAGCCTCACGCCGGGTGTGGACGGCCTCCTGCACATCTCCAA
>JALZEO010000274.1 GCA_030862025.1 Actinomycetota bacterium
GGACCGATCTGCTCCGAGACGTGCTCACGGAGCTCCTCGACGAGGTCGTCGCTGCCCTCGCGCTCACCGCGCAAGGTCACGAATGCCGCGATCGCCTGGCCTTTCTCCTCGTCGCTGCGGCCGATGACCGCGGCCTCGGCGACGGCCTCGTGGCTGACGAGGGCGGATTCGACCTCTGCTGTCGCGATCCGGTGACCGGCGACGTTCATGACCTCGTCGACGCGTCCGAGTACCCAGAAGTAGCCCCCTTCGTCCCGCTTCGCGCCGTCGCCGGCGAAGTAGACGTCCCCGAACCGGCCCCAGTAGCTCTCCTCGTAGCGCTCCGGGTCCCCCCAGAGTCCCCGCAGCATCGAGGGCCACGGCTCGGTGAGGACGAGGTAACCGCCCCCGGGTGGTTGGACGACATTGCCCTCCTCATCGAAGACGTCTGCCCGGACTCCCGGCAGCGGGAAGGTCGCGCTCCCCGGCTTCAGCTCGGTGACACCGGGCAGCGGGCTGATCATGATGGCGCCGGTCTCCGTCTGCCACCAGGTGTCGACGATGGGGCAACGCTCGGCTCCGATGACCCGCCAGTACCACAGCCACGCCTCGGGGTTGATCGGCTCGCCTACCGTGCCGAGCAGGCGAAGCTGCGACAGGTCATGACCTTGCGGGTGCTCCTCTCCCCACTTCATGAAGGAGCGGATGGCAGTGGGGGCCGTGTAGAAGATGCTGACCCCGTACTGCTCGCAGATGGACCAGACACGGTCCTTCTTCGGGTAGTCGGGGGCCCCTTCGTAGATGACGCTCGTGCAGCCGTTCGCGAGCGGGCCGTACACGATGTACGAGTGCCCGGTCACCCATCCGATGTCCGCCGTGCACCAGTAGACATCTGTCTCGGGCTTGACGTCGAACACGTACTTGTGCGTGAAGGCGCATTGAACGAGGTACCCGCCTGTCGTGTGCATGACCCCTTTCGGCGCGCCGGTCGTGCCACTCGTGTAGAGGAGGTAGAGCAGGTCTTCGGAGTCCATGTGCTCGGGGGGACAGTCGCTGCTCGCGTCCGCCAGGAGCTCGTTGTACCAGTGGTCTCTTCCTTCCTGCATGTCGACTTCCTGCTCGGTGCGCCGGACCACGACGACGTTCTCGATGCTCGGGCATTCGTCGAGGACCCGGTCGGCCTTCTCCTTCAACCCGACGACCTCACCACGGCGCCATCCGCCGTCCGCCGTGACCAGCACCTTCGCCTCCGCGTCCTGGATGCGGTGGCGCAGCGCATCTGCGGAGAAGCCTGCGAACACAACAGAGTGGGGGGCCCCGATGCGTGAGCAGGCAAGGAGGGCGATCGGAAGCTCGGGAATCATGGGTAGCTGGATGGCGACGCGGTCGCTCTTCTCGACGCCGAGAGACTTCAGTACGTTGGCGAACTTCGAGGACTCTTCAAGCAGCTGAGCGTAGGTGATCTCCCTCGTGTCACCCGGCTCTCCCTCGAAGAAGTAGGCGACCCGGTCGCCGTGACCAGCCTCGACGTGGCGGTCCACGCAGTTGTACGCGACGTTCAGCTTCCCCCCGATGTACCACTTCGCGTACGGTCGATCCCACTCGAGGACGGTGTCGAAGTCCTCGAACCAGGTGACGAGCTCGCGGGCCTGCTCCGCCCAGAACTCCTCCCGGTCCTCCTCGGCGCGCTGATACAGCCGGTCGTCGTCGACGAGCGCCTCTTGTTGGAACTCCTCGGAAGGCGGAAACGTTCGGTCCTCCTTCAGGAGGTCCTCGATGGCCGCACGGGCTTGTTCCGACATCATGTCCCCTGCCGATCTGTTTCGTTTCACGGCAAGATACTCGCGCCTTACGACAGCGACATCGTCCAGTAGGGGACGCTCTGGGTGGGGCAGGGCCGAGCGGGGAAACGGGCGAACACGGCGGGTCGGGCCGGCGTCGTCCCGCGAGTCACCGCGTCAGGGCCCCCCGCGTCACCACCCCCGCGAGCCGGCGTACGATCGATCGCGGGGCGAGGTGGGTGGAGGCGGCCAGCAGCTTGTAGCCCAGACCGGGGACACAGAGTGCATCGCGACGTGCCAGAGCCGCGAGCGCCGTCGAGACGACGTCGGAGGCTTGCAGCCATGCGGCTGCGGGCAGCATGCTGCGATCGACGTCGGCGACCTCGTGGAACTCGGTGCGCACGAATCCCGGGCAGAGGGCCAGTACCTGAACGCCACGTCCTCGGAGCTCCTCGTGCAGGGATTGGCTGAAGCTCGTGACGAACGCTTTCGTCGCGGCGTACGTGGCGTTGTAGGGCACTGGTTGGAACCCTGCCAGGGAGGACACGTTGCAGATGGCGCCCCGCCCCCGCGCGAGCATGCCGGGTACCGCGGCATGCGCCAGGC
>JALZEO010000310.1 GCA_030862025.1 Actinomycetota bacterium
CTCCTTCGTCGGTCCCTTCGCCGGAGTCCTCATCGACCGTTGGCGGCGACAGCGAATTCTTGTCTGGGCAAATATTGTCCGGATCCTCGTGATCACGGCGGCACTGCCGTTCGCCTACACAGGAATCGTGGGACAGGTCGTATTCCTCGCCGCCGTTGTCACCGTGCTCTCGATGAACCGCTTTTTTCTCGCCACCATCGGTGCTGTCCTGCCGAGAGTGGTTCCCGGCCAGGAGCTGACGCCGGCGAACGCGGTGGCGACCATTGGGGGCTCGATCGCCAGCCTGCTCGGCGCGGCGCTTGGCGGCATGATGGCCGGTCTTGTCGGCGAGAACAGCGGTGGCCCCGAGCTCGCCGTCCTGCTCGCGCTCACAGCATTCGTAATCAGCGTCATAGTCGCTTCCCGGCTGCCGGTGGAAGTGCTCGGCCCTGACCGACGGGGCGACCTGCCACCCCTCCGCCACGAACTGCGTCGTACCTATCACGAGCTGGTGGACGGAGTCCGCCGTATCGGCCGGACGCGACGGGCGTGGGCGCCGATCGTCACGCTGACGATCCTTCGCTTCCTCACGGCGGTCGCCTCCCTCACCACCCTGCTCGTGTTCCGAAACCTCTACCTGGCCGGTCCGAACGAGATCGGGGTCTTGCTCGTGCTCTTCGGCGCGGGTGCCTTCCTCGGCGCTGTCGCAGTGAGCCTCGCCGAGCGCTATTTTGGCACTCGTCCTGAAAGCGCGATTCGAGCCGCGCTCGCTTTTGGGGGGCTCGCGACCGTGGTGTTCGCACCCGGCCTACGCCAATGGGCGCTGCTCGCGATGAGCCTCTTCCTAGGAATGGCGTTCGCCACCGCGAAGATTCCCGGAGACGCCTTGGTGCAGAGCGCCCTTCCCGACCGCTACCGGGGCCGAGTGTTCGCCGTGTACGACGTCTTGTACAACCTTGGATTTCTCACTGGGGGCATCATCACTGCTGCGACCGTGCCGAGCGCCGAGGCGGCAGAACCGGTCCTGATCGCTTCCGGGCTCGCCTCCATGGTCATTGCTGTTCTCGCAGGCCCGTGGCTCGCACGTATGCCCCCTCCAGTGGACGTCGATACCTGGGAGGAGGCCCAGCAGGTCCTCGACCGCTCAGCCCCCTGATGACGACGCCTCAAGACGCTCCCCCAACACTGTTGGCAAGAGCCGACCCGCGATACTCCACCCTTCTCAGGGCCGGCCCGAGGCGTCAGGCCCCGTCGAGGGACGACGGGACCTGACCAACTCACGCGCCATCTAGCCCGGACGGCCGTGCAGCCGAGTCTCCTCGAGTCCCCCGGTCTTCTTCCACCATTCGTCGATCTCGTCGATGATGTCGAGCAGCTTCTGGGCCTCGTCGAGATCCATGCCTCGTTTCACTTCGGAGCACTGTTTCACGGCACGGTGGAAGGTGTCGGGGAGATTCGGGAACTGGTCGAGGTGTTCGGGCTTGAAGCGGTCGCTCCAGAGGATGCCGATGTGCTTCTTCGCGAGTTCGGTGCGTTCCTCTTTCACCACGAGGCAGCGCTGACGGAAGACTTCGTCGTTGGAGTCGTGATACTTCTTGATGATGTTGTAGGCGGACTCGGCCTCGATCCGAGCCTGCTCGGGGTCATAGATGCCGCAGGGAATGTCGCAGTGAGCATGAACCGTCCGCACCGGACGAAACGGATTGGCAGCATCGAAGAGCTTTCTGAACATACGAACCTCCTCCTCTTCACGGAACGGTGAGGATGCCCCAGGTTCAAGGTAGTGGAGGCCCGGAACAGCTGATACCGCCCAGCCGGACGCCTATCAGATGGCTGGGGGTGAGTGCGGCCGGGTTGGTGAGCCTCTGGCTCGGGCTCCTGGCCCTCAACCAGATCAGCCGCCGCGTGACGGGCGGCAGCATGCGCCCCGCTCTCGTCCCGGGCGACCGGATAGTCGTCCTGCCGGTCCGATGTCATCGGCTGCGCCGGGGCGATGTCATCGTAGTCCGCGATCCGCGCGACACTGCACGCGAGACGGTGAAGCGCGTCGTCGGCCTCCCAGGAGAACAGGTCGGGATGAACGGCGACCGCTTCGAAATTGCCGGTGTCCGTTACCACGAGCCCTACGCTCGCAACCCCCATGCCCGTCGCGCGGAACACCAGTCCGTCCTCTGGTCTGTGCCCCCCGGTCACGTCGTCGTACTTGGAGACAACCGGGACCGGTCGACCGACTCGCGGGCCTACGGACCAGTGTCTGAAGAACTCGTGGTGGGACGGGTCGCTGCCCGATTGTGCCCCCCGGGTCGGGCGCCCCATTGCCCTCCCCACCCTCTCGTCCCATAAGTGCGTACCCCCTGCTTCTCCGTTCGGCTCTCAGCCCCTCTGGTCTGCGCCCCGGGCGCTCCACCACTCGTCGAGGGCGGCATAGGCCTCCTCGTCGTTCATGGGCCCGCGTTCAATGCGCAGCTCCAGCAGGTGGCGCCGAGCCTCGCCCACGAGGGGGCCCTCTCCGATGCCGAGGTGCTGCATGATCTGGTTGCCGTCGATCGGAGGGCGTAACCGCTCGAGCTCCTCCTGCTTGCGCAGTTCAGTGATGCGTTCCTCCAGCTCGTCCATGCGCCGCGCGATGCGCTCGGCCTTGCGGCGGTTGGCGGTGGTCACGTCGGCGCGAGTGAGCTGGTTCAAGGGTTCGAGCAGATCGCCGGCGTCACGCACGTAGCGGCGCACGGCGCTGTCCGTCCAACCCATCCGGTAGGTGTGGAAACGCAGGTGCAGGCGCACCAACTCAGTAACGTCGGCAACGGTCTGCCGGTCGTAACGTAGAGCCCGCAGCCTCGCCTCGGTCAGGTGGGCACCTGTCACCTCGTGTAGGTGGAAGGTGACCGTGCCGTCGGGATGAATGCGGCGCGTGCCGGGCTTGCCGATGTCATGTAGCAGCGCTGCGAGACGGAGCACGAGGTCGGCCCGGCAGTTCTCCACCACCGCGAGAGTGTGCCTGTAGACGTCCTTGTGTCGATGCTGCGGATCGACACAAGCTGGCAGGCGCGCGACCTCGGGTAGAACGTGATGAGCAAGGTTCGTACGGACGAGCAGGTCGACGCCCTTCGCGGGGGCCGGACCGAGCAGCAGCTTGCTGAGCTCGTCGCGGACGCGCTCTACGGACACCGTGAGAATCTGTTCAGACAAGCGGGCAGCCGCTGCCTCGGTCTCGGGTTCCACCTCCGCCTCAAGAGTCGCTGCGAAACGCGCGAGGCGAAACATCCGTAGCGGGTCGTCCTGGAAGGAGGCAAGAGGGTCCGCCGGCGTCCGGAGAGTCTTCATGCGCAAATCCCGCAACCCGCGGAAGGGGTCGTGGAAGTGGAAGTCGGGAATCTTGACCGCCATGGCGTTGATGGTGAAATCACGTCGCGAGAGATCGATCTCGATGTCCTCACCGAATGTGACATGAGGATGCCGCGACCCCGGCGGGTAGACGTCGGAGCGGTAGGTCGTGATCTCGATGCGGCGTCCCCTGCGCTCCGCGGAGATCGTCCCGAATCGAGCGCCGATGTCCCAGACATGGTTCGCCCAAGGGACGAGGATGCGACGCGTCTCCTCCGGACGAGCGGAAGTCGCAAAGTCGAGGTCGGGTTGTGCCTTACCACTCAACAGCGTGTCTCGGACGCAGCCGCCGACCAAGTACAGTTCGTGCCCGGCACGGGTGAAGAGACGGCCGAGTTCGCGGGCCTCCGGGTAGACGTCGAGCAGCTGCCCCAGCTGAGCAGCCTGCTCGTGGGTGAGAGCGTCGTACGTGGGGGTCATCATCCAGCCAGGTCGCTCGGGAGGCGACCCGTGACGCTCCTGCCCGGCCACGCCGGCGGCAAGGACGGTGGCACGAGTCGGTGTCAACCGGGAGGTTACCAGCAGCCGGGCCAGGCCCCCCTTCGCGAGCACTGATGGTGGCCCTTGCTCCTCGACCAGCCCCAACCTTTAGCTAGAGGGTGACCGCCATGGGTGTGCCTGCGCCAAAGCGGACTCGCGCGTCCGGCAGCTACATTCGCTTCGCACCCAGAGTCCTGGGTGTCTCAGAGCTCGAGGAGCAGCGTGACCGGACCGTCGTTCTCGAGCGCCAGTTGCATGTGGGCACCAAAGCGTCCTGTTGCCACGACGGCCCCGAGTTGATCGAGGGCGGCGCAGAAGCGCACCACCAGCGGTTCGGCGACTTCGGGCGGGGCAGCCGTCAGCCACGACGGTCGCCGTCCCCGCCGAGTGTCG
>JALZEO010000311.1 GCA_030862025.1 Actinomycetota bacterium
GCCGCGGAGACCGCCCGACAGAGGTTCCCGTAGCCGCGCTCATCCCGGGCGAGCAGTAGGACCCGTGCTGCATCGTCCTCGAGCCAGGCCGGACCCCGTCGAGGGCGCCGCCACCGCGGGTCAGGCGGGCCGGAGTCGGGAAGCATCTTCCGGCTGACCCGGGCTCGTCCCGGTCGGGTCATGGCCCACCCTGGCCGCTTCGCGTCGGGCTCGAGCGCGAGGTCGGCGCCGAACACCGGCGTCACCCCGGTCGTTTCGCACGCCTGTGCGAAGCGCACTGCCCCATACAGTCCATCGCGGTCAGTGAGTGCGATGTGGGTCATACCCCTGCGTGCCGCACCGGCGGCGATTTCACGCGGGCGAATCGCCCCATCCCGCAGCGAATAGCTCGAGTGGACAGCGAGGTGCGCAAACGGCGGTGGATCGAACATATGTTCGGAACGTAGTTCGTGTCCGCTCCGACAGCAACCGTGCTCGCGGCGCTGCCGTCCGCCCTCCGGACGCGGGATCAGGCCCGAGGAGCGCTGGCGCCGTCCCGCTTCGCCCGATCAACGACCAAGCGGCCGATTTCCCGGCCGAGGTCGAGACCGTGGATGTTGTCCGCGGGGTAGTGGATCCCGCCATAGACCCGCGACATACCCGCTTCCTCGGCCATCGTACGGAACTCTGACGCCTCCTGCGGAAACAAGTAGGCGAGCACCTCACTGGCGGCGGCCGAGAACGTGGAGTGGCCCGAGACGTACGCCGGGAACGGCGGCGTCGGAAGGTACGGCGACCAGGCGGGGTCCATGGCGAGGTCGCGGATGACGTTGACCGGTCGCGGTGACCAGTAGGCGTACTTGCAGTCCCAGGCGGCGATCGCGGCGTCGGCTTCGGCTATGTTCAGCAACGCGAACACGCGTGCCATGTGCGGGATGCTCAGATGCTCTGCCCTGACCCGCTCCAAGGCCAACTCGTTCCACATCCCCGGCGGAAGGGACGTCTCCGCGCCGGCGGACCAGTACTTCGCGATGCGTTCCTCGTCGTCACTGAGGTTGTCGCCGATCTGCATCACGTTCGTCGCCTCCGCGACGAACGCAGGCGAACCGTACGCTGGCGGCGGGGGAGGCCGCAGCTGATCCCCCGACCGCAGGACCCAGGTTCGCCAGGTCCCGGCCAGCGGCGCGAGAGGCGGCGCCGCGCTGCCTGGCGGCGGCTTCCAGAACCCATTCCCGGGCGGAACTTCGGCCTGCCATTCCCGGCCGTAACCGTCCGTTCTCGCTCGGGCTATGACTGCGTCGGCGACCGCCCTTCCCAACTTGAGTCCCGCTGCTACGTCACTGGGGTAGTTCGCCCCCGCTGCCACTCTCGACGTCGCCGCCTCCTCGGCCAGCTGGTCGAAGAAGTCCGCCGGAAGTTCGGGGTAGACGTAGGCGAGCACTCGCGACGCCGCCCCCGCGAGGGCGGCGTGTTCGGAGGGATAGGAGGGTTCCTGCCAGACGGGCACAACCCGATCGACGTCGTCAGGGGCCGGGCGCCCGTAGACGTACTTCCAGAGTGAAGCCGACACCGCGGCGTCGTACATCGCAACGCTGGTCAGGGCGTACCCGCGAGCCGCCCGGGGTGGATTCCTCACTCCCTGCTCGACGACGAGGTCGAGCCCGAGCTTGATCCATGGCTGGACAGCAGGATAATCGCTCCAGAATCGCGCTTGCTCCTCGATTTGCGGGGTACGTCCCTCGACGGCCCGGCGTACCTCGGCCAGATCCGCGCTGGCCGCGGCCGACCCTTGCTTCGGCGGCGGGGGTACCTCGACCTCGGAGGGTGACGACAGGACCCATGTCTTCCACCGGCCGACGGATGGCTCCAGCGGCGGGGCGGAGGTTTGGCCCGTCCTCATTGAGCAGGCCGCCAGCACGACGAGGGATGCCCCGAAGGCTCGCAGGGTGCAACGGCTCATGCTGCAGGCGCTGAGACGTGGGTTGTGTCGCGCTGTCCAGCCGTCACTTCTTTACGCCATGTTCTCCCAGGCTCAACGTCATCGCCGTCAGGACCCTAGTCAGCGGCCCCGAATGCAGACAATAACTGTGAAAGGCATCTAGCCTTACGGCGTGGCGTCGTTACGACGGATCCACGGGCCGCAACAGGATGAGGTCGTCCCTCCGGGCCATGACCAGCGCTCGCGGGAACCGGTCGACGTCCAGGGAGAGCTCGAGGTCCTCGGGCGGGAGGTCCGCGTCCTCCCCGCCTGCGAAGAGCCGCCCCGCATCGGAGTCACGTACCCGATCGAGGTAGGGCCGCACGTCCGGATTCTGTCCGCGCAGTCTGGCGGCGAGATACTCGGCGCAGGCGTAGTCCTCCTCGCCTTCGCGACCAGAGTGGGCGCCGGTTACGACCAGCATCACCGCCGCCGGCCGGCGCCGTTGCAGAAACCGAACAGTCGCCTGGGCGCACACGAACGAAGACGCGAGCAGTGGGTCCGCGTCGGCGCACTTGACGACTGCCTGCGTCCCGGCGGTCGTACGCTGCACGAGTACCCGTCCGTCCAGCCGGAGGCCGCGCACCTCGCTCGGGGAGTTGCCGAGCGCGAAGTCTTCCACCGGCTCTCCTTGTTCCTCGCCCATGGCTACGGCGCCGAGACGGTCACGGACCGAGCGGGCCTCCTCGAGAGTGCGAACGAGGACTATCTCACGTGCACCGCACTCGAACGCGTAGACCGCTGTCGTGAAGGCTCGTAGGACGTCGACGACGACGACAGCGCTGTCGACGTCCTCGCAGGCTTCCGGAGTGACGATGTCGATTCTCATACCGGTTCGGGACTGTGGCATGCAGACGTGGCGCCCGGAAACGGCCGACGGTCGGCGAGGCCGAGTAGCAAGGGCCGTCGTGCACAGCGGGCATGTCAACCTCCGTGGAGGGAGGCCGTTGCCCCTCCCTTCTGGCGGCGCTCCGCCAGAGGCGGCAGTGCTACCGCCATTCAGCTTTCCCCCACTCCTGAGGATCGCGATCGCGGCGACGATGTACCAGGCGTCGCCGCTGCTGGTGGCGGCGCGCTGCAGCGCCCCACCTGCCTCACCAGCCAAACCGCCTATCCAAACGACGACGCCGGTCAGCGTGAGTAGGCCTAGCACGAGACAGACGCGCCCCAGACCGGCCTGGGCACCCACCCGTTGCAGCCGCCACGCCATGGCGAGCGGGGCGAGTATGAGCCCGAGATAGGCCACGAACGCCGCCAACATGTGCGCGAGGTCCGTCGTGGAAGCGGTGGGGCCAGGACACGCGGGCGAGCACGGGAAGACACCCGCCGCCACCGAGCCCGCCGCGTTGAGGAACACGGCCGTGCTGACGAGGACTCCTCCGGGCAGGGCGCGGAGCAGTATCGAAGCGAACGGGGCCACGAGCAGACCGAACAGGAATAACGACGTGGTCATGGCTCCACGAGTCGGCGCACCCAGCTCCGCGAGTTCGCTGATGGCTTGGGTCGCCGGCGCGTCGTCTGCGCGGTTCGCTCCCAGCACCGCCCAGGCTGTGACAAACTGCACCACGGCCGCCACGGCAGCGGCCGAACGGAACCTCCACGACATCCCGCCACCTCTCCCCCATCGGGCCCATCAGGGGTATGACCGGCAGTTTCGCCACCAGGTTGGCCATGCTGGTGCCGGTCCTGTTCGCGCTGTCAACGCTCGCGCTCGTGGCCTGTTCAGGCGGTGAGGTCTACGAAGACCCTCTCGTGTCCTTGCCACGAGCGAACGAGGCGAATGAGCCACCCCTGCCGAGGATGGAAGGTCCGCCACCGAATGGCTTGTTCGTGCGCGACTTCAGAGAAGGATCTGGCGAAGCGGTCGCGGACGAACGACTCCTCGTCATCAATTTCGTGGTTGCCGAGTGGGGATCCAGCGAGTTGCTTGACTCCACGTCTCGCCGCGGGATCGCCCGGGTCTGGCCGTATGGCACGGGAAAACTGATAGCCGGCATCGAACAGGGGCTGGAGGGGATGCGTGAAGGGGGTCGAAGACTGGTGGTGGTTCCGCCCGCCCTTGCTTATGCGGACGAACCGCTTCCGGGGGCCTCCGGCGACCTCCCCTTGATCTTCGTGGTCGATCTCATCGAGGTCGGCCCCAAACCGTCGCAATCAGATTAGCCCTGGTCCGCCCCGGCCCCGCCCGGTATCCCGCGACTCGCAGCGGGAAGAGCCGCGTCGCAGTGTCCTGAGTCGGAGTGGCCGGCGACGCAGCCGCGCGCCTATGGTCCCTGCGGGTTTTCGGCGCCGTGGGCTGGTGAGGGAGCGTGGAACGGGACGGCGCGGCAAGATCCCGGGTGTCGACGACCGTGCGTCGCTGGTTCCAACTTCGCCGACGAGGCCGGGACGACGCCGTGTCGCTGCAGGTCGCTCCCACACCCCCCGCGCAGGACTTCACGCGGGAGCAGGTGCGGGACGTGACGTTCCGCATACGCAATCTGTCGCCCCCGGGCGTCGGAACTGGGGCGGGGTTCGCCGTCGGCCCACACCTGATCGTCACGAACCGACACGTCGTGGCAGGCGATGCCTCAGTAGAAGTCTCCACCTGGGATGGGCGGGTACTGGAGGTTGAAGCAACCGATGTGGCGCACGGCCACGACTTGGCGCTGCTGAGAACGGCTCGCGAGTTGCCGGGGTCGGTCGAGATCGCACAGCGGCCGGCCCGCGGAGGCGACCTGGTTCATGTCGTCGGTTATCCGCTCGGAGCCGAGTTCACGCTGGTCCGGGGCCTCGTCGTTGACCAGGTCGAAGGACCTGCCCTGGGCGAGGAGTCCCATGTGCTCCGAGTGAAGGCGGTCGTGCTACCCGGTTATTCGGGCGGGCCGATTCTCAACGTTCAGGGCGAGGTTGTTGGCGTCGTCTATGCACTCGGGCTAGCGACCCGATACGCCCTCGCGGTTCCGGTGTCGTCGCTGTCGGCTTGGCTCGAGCGTGCGTCATTCCGTCATGGCAGGGGTGGTCGAGCAGGTCGAGACGAGCCGCCTGATGCGGAGGGAGAGGCGTAGGCTCGGGCTCTGCTCCCACAAGACGAGGTGGCATGTCACGTAAGGGCCTGGTCGGCATCATCCTGATCCTCCTGGTTCTTGCCGCCACCGTCGCGCTGGTGCTGGTTCCGGCACGCTCTGGCCGCGTCGCCGCTGGTGACGCCGTTGCGGTTGTACACCTTGCCGGGCCGATCCAGGACAGCGTCGCCGCACCGTTCGGTGCCGTGGTGACCCCGGTCGCTCTGCGCGAGCGACTCGAGACCGCCGAGAGCGATCCGCGGGTACGGGCGGTGGTGCTGCGGCTTGACACCCCGGGCGGCACCGTCGCCGCATCGCAGGAGATGGCAGCGCTGATCGCTGACTTCCCGCTGCCTGTCGTGGTGTCGATGGGCGATGTCGCGGCCTCCGGCGGGTACTACATCGCGGCCAGCGCCGACCGCATCGTCGCTCAGCCGGGGACCTTGACCGGCAGCATCGGCGTCATCCTCACGATTCTCGACGTGCAGGGGCTGTTGGACAAGATCGGGGTGAAGTACGACGCGGTGACGGCGGGAGAGCACAAAGACATGCTCCTGCCCGGCCGCCTGACACCCGAGCGCAGAGCGATACTCCAGGTCATGGCCGATCAACTCTACGGGCAGTTCGTGACCGCGGTCGCCGAGGGCCGCGGGCTGGCGGAACAGGATGTCCGCGCTCTGGCCACGGGGCAGCCGTACACGGGTGCGCAGGCGCTCGAACTCGGTCTGGTCGACGCGCTCGGCGGCTTGGAGACCGCGGTCGACCAGGCCGAGGAGTTGGCCGGGATCGACGAGGCTGAACTCGTCGAGCTGCGCCCGTCGTTCTTCGAGCTGTTCTTCGGTGGCTCGGGCGGCGTGAGGGGCTCGCTGGGCCGGTTGGTGAGCCGGGACAGGAACGTCGACGACCTCGCCCTACTGCGCACGCTGCTCGACGGCCTCGCAGCGCCCCGCTACGGAGGAACGTGGTGAGGTCCGGCCCTCCCTGGGAGGAAAGCGGGATCGGCGCCGAGCCGGCTGCACGCGACGAAGGAC
>JALZEO010000316.1 GCA_030862025.1 Actinomycetota bacterium
CCCCAGAAGGGTAGACCGATCGCCCACATGCCGGCAGCGGTCGCCAGGCCGACGAAGGCAGCCACGAGCAGCTGACCACGGAAATACCCACCCACCGCGGCAAGGGCGCCATGAGCGACCCCGACGACCTCGTCACGGCGGTCGGGAGGGATGAGCCGACGAAGCGCCTCGCCGATATGAGGCAGGTCGTAGAGGAGGTAGAAGGCGAGCACCGGTCCGAGGAGGATGACCGCGATGACGTGGACGATGCTGAAGACGACACCGCCAGCGCTCGACAGTAGCGCCTGAAGGTCGGGGCCGCCGGCGGCGCCACCCGCAAAGAAGCGGCGAGTGGCATCGGAGAGGAACGGCGATTGAGGATCGACGGGTGGCAAGCGGAAGGCGATGGGGGTCTGCTCAAGCCGCTGGTTCACCCCGTCGACGACGTTTGCCGTCATCTGCGGCAGCTGCTCGGCGAAGGAGGACACCTCTCGGGCGATGATCGGCCCTACGAAGAAGCCGACAGCCGTGGCGGCACCGAGCAGGACGAGGTAGGCGATGGCGGTACCAGCCATGCGGGGGACCCGGTACCGAGCCAGCTTGGTGACCACGGGATTGAGGACGTACACGATCGCAGCGGCGAGCAGCAGCGGCGGGACGATGATCGCGAGTGGCTGCCGCAGAACATGCCACGCGGCGTAGATGATGAGTGCCACACCGATGACCGACCAGACACCGAAGAACCAGGTGCGCGCCCGGTGATCCTCGCGCTCGTCGGTCACCGTTCAAGCCTGTCTCGACGATGAAAGGACGCTACCAGTCCTTGAATCGGGCCTTCAGCTGCCGGCGCACCGGCTGTCCATCACCACGAAACTGGACGCGCTCAACGCGCCTGATAGTCGCGCCCGATGACCAGGTGGACGTCGACTGCGCTCGTAAGGTTCGAAGGCTTCGACCGGACCGCCGACAACCCGTACGCAGCGGCGATCTGTCGCGCCGCCGCCTCCTTGCCGGGACTGTACATGACCTCGGTACGAGGGTAGATCCGAGAGGCCTCGTTCGTCGCCACGACGTTGTAACCATCGGCGCGCAACCGTGAGACGGCTCTACGGGCTCGAACCCCACCGTCTCCGGCGGCATCGAGCACCTGCACGCTGACGCGGGAGGGAGCGATCACGAGCGTTGGCGACGAACTTGGGGACGGTGTGGGGGTCGCAAAGGAGGCCGTCGGGCTGGGGGTCAGCGTCGACGGCAGCAGGGGTGGGTCGTAATCGGTCTCCTCCTCTGCCGGTGCAGCATGTGCGACGGGCGGCCCTTCGAGGGCGGCACCCTCCCCGTCTCCCGCGTCTCCGAGTTCGACGGCTGGCTGGAAACGGCCGATTCCCCAGAAGGCGGTGGCTACCAGGGTGACGAGCGCTACGGCACTCGCAATGCTGCGCACGAGCGAGGCCGCGAAGCCGCGGTCCCCGGGGATGGCGTGCCTGCCGTTCACCACTCGATCAGTTGCTCGTGTCGATGCCGAGACGCCGTCTGGTGCGACGACGTTCGCGATCACCCCGGAGCCGGCGTAGACGCTTCACCAGCAGCGGGTCGTAGGAGAGCGCCATGTCGTCGTCGATGAGGCGATTGAGCAGCTGATAGTAGCGGGCAGGGGAGAGCCGGAAGCGCTCGCGGACGGCTTCCCGCTTCGCACCCGGATGCTTCCACCATTCGCGCTCGAAGTCGAGGATTGAACAGGATCGCGCGTCGAGGCCACCCGATGACCCATCGTGATGGAACCTGTCCGGGTCGGGACCGGAGTTCCTCCGACTCAATCGGTACCTCCCAGGATTCCGTAGCCAAGACTGCAGCGGGGAGCATCCCACGAGAATCACATGGGTGCAACTACGGACGGCTCATGAGCGCTTTCTGCCGTGTCATCAGGGTTTTGCGCTGCTGTCGGCGCTCGATCGGTTGGAGGCGCGATCCTCGTCCGCAGCCGTGCAGGTGACGGGGCCCGGGTGCGATGGCAGTCGTCACCATGGGAACACCACGTAGACTCGGTCTCGCGCCGAGGTAGCTCAGCCCGGCAGAGCAGCCGCCTTGTAAGCGGCCGGTCAGGGGTTCGAATCCCCTCCTCGGCTCCACAGGGAGCGCAATGCGGGAGGTTGCTGGCTCCCTTCCGACCACCGCCAGGCAGCATGCCCGCGGCCGACACGTCCGTGCCGCATCTCCTCGACGCCGCGCCCGAAGCTCCTTGTGTGCCTGCGCACATGCAGACTGACAGCGAGAACACAGCTTCTGTGTGCGCGGCGTCGCAGACGGCGGGAGCGGCCAGGGTCATCATGATCGGGACAGGGCAGAGTCCTTCTGAGCGACAACGAGGGCGATATGGCCGCACACATCGAGGTCGCCGGCAAGCGGCGGCTCGGCACCATCGGGAGCCTGAACACACGCTGGCACGAGCTTGCACTCTGGAGCTACGGAGCGATCGTTGTCGCGCACTGGCTGGAGCACGCCCTCCAGGCTTTCCAGATCTGGGCCTTGAACTGGCCGCGCCCGCAGGCCAACGGAGCTCTGGGGCTGGCTTTCCCCTGGCTGGTCAGCTCAGAGTGGCTCCATTACGGGTACGCGGTCGTGATGCTCTGCGCGTTCGCGCTGCTGCTGCC
>JALZEO010000326.1 GCA_030862025.1 Actinomycetota bacterium
GTGTGCTGGAGGGCGCGCTGGCTCGGGTGGGCCTGGGAGACGTCCGCACCACCCCCGTGTCCCTGAGTTGCGACTGGCCTTCGCCCGCCGCCTACACCGCTTTCCACCAGACCAGCCCGATGCGTCGGCTTGTGGCGAACGAGCAAACCAACCGGCGCGCCCAGGCCTGACAGGAGGTCACCGCCGCCGCCGCCCGCCGCTGGGGACACCGCCCACTGCGCCTGGGCGGCGAGATCGTGGTCGTCAGCGGCAGGCATGGCGACGTCGGCACGACCTTGGGATCGGCGGTGGGGAGCCGGCCATGTTCGATGTCCAGCTAGACCACGATTCCGAAGAGCCAGGTCGCCACGGGCCTTGCGCTGAGGGGGACGCCTGCCTGGACGTGGAGAAGCTGGCTCGACACGTTGGACTCGATCCCGACAGCGTGCGGCGTCGTCTTGCGCGCGCGGGGCGGTTGCAGCTCTGGGTCCTCGAGCGTCTCCTGAAGGACGCTGAGGCGTGCCCATGTCCGCCGTGGACCACCATCACGGAGCTTGCTGCACAGCATTCGGCGGGGACCCCGAGCCGCCAGCAGGTTGAGTCGCTGCGTCGTGCCTGCACGCGCCTCGCACGGGCCGGGCTGGTCGAAACCAGCCAACGCTGGACAGAGCGCGAGGAGGAGCGCATGGGCCTGCTCTGGCTCAGAAGAGGGACCACGACGAGGAGGCGCCACCTCTGCATCCGTCTAGCATCCGAGAAGCCCCAGGGGCAGCACCGGGGCGGCCTCTGCTGATAGGGATGAGCGGCTCCTAGCCTGCTGGTCCCTGCGAGCCGCCCACGGCGACACTCTCGACGTTGACGCTGTCTGGTCGCACGCCAAGGGTGATCGTGGCCGCGTCGGTTTCGATCGTGAGCGTGAAGTGGCCGAGGGTACGCATGGCGATGTGGGCGCGGCTGAGGGTGCTGCCGCGCAGCGCCACGAGCGCCCGGTTGACCTGATCGAGAAGTTCGGTGAGCTCTCGGCCGCGTGGGGTGCGACGGAACAGCCCCGTCAGGATGCGCTCGCCCTCGGCCCGGTACAGCTGACGAGCGCGCGCGGTCTGCAGCGCCAGCTCAAGGAGTGATTCGAGCAGTGGCACCGACTGCGCGGGGATGCTGCCCTCCGTCACGGCCTCGCCGAGTTGCTCGTAGCGTCGCCGTCGCTCCCCGGTGAGTGCCGGCAACAGGGCAGCGAGCTCGAGTTGGACGAGCTCACGCTCCTCGTCGTCGAGGACGAGGGTGTCCCCGTGGTCCTCCGGCATCTCTGTCTCGCATCACGATTGCGCTTCGAGCCCTATCCGCCCACGACGAGCGGACGCGACTCACCGGTCCTAGTGCCCGAACGATCCGTCGTGCACCTCTCCGAGGATGGCGTGCACTTCATGCTCAAAGCCGCCCGTCTCGATCGGGCAATGGATGCCACATTCCTTCGGAGCGTTCGTCTCCCACCACCAGCGCCCTGATCGATCCTGTTCCCCGGCCTCTATCGGGCGGGTGCACGGATCGCAACCGATGCTCGTGTAGCCCTGCGCGTAGAGCGGATGAACCGGAACATTGTTGTCCTCGAGGTACTCCCAGACCTCTTCCTTGGTCCAGTCCGCCAAGGGGTTGACCTTCACGATGCCGTCGTGATCGTGGTCGAGTTCGACCTTTCTGATGGCGGCTCGTGACGCCCACTGATCACGCCGGAGGCCGGTGAACCAAGCGTCGAGCCCTTCGAGGGCAGCGAGCAGCGGACGGACCTTACGGATCTGGCAGCACAGCAGGCGCAGGGGGACCGCCTTGTAGAACAGGTCGGCATCGTGCCGGCGCACCATGGCTTCGACCTCGCGTGCGTCGGGCGACAACACCTCCCACCGGGCCTCCGGGTAGTGCTCGCGCACCTGGTCGAGGAATGCGAGCGTGGCCTGAGGTAGTCGCCAGGTGTCCACCGTGATCACGTGGACATCCGGATTGAGGCGGTAGGCCATGTCGAGCACCGCCATGCTGTCCACTTGGAGGGAGGAGACGATGGCGATGCGCTCGCCGAACGTCTCTAGCGACCAGGCGATGACGTCTTCCGGCTCCTGATCGTCGAGCTCGTTCGCGATCTCGCCGATCTCGAGATCGTCGAAGACGATGCGTTGTTGCAGCACGAGGCTCTCCATGGTCATTTCCAAACGTGGGCTACTACCGCTGGCTACTTCGGTGACCTGTCTCGGCCACGAGGCTCGGTTCCTGGCGGATCACCCGCCCGCGAGGGCCGGCAGGATGAGGAGCTCCTCCCCGCGCTTGAGCGGCGCGTCGAGGCCTCCGAGGGCCCGGATGTCTTCCTCGCCGACGTAGAGGTTCAGCGTCGGGTTCACCTGTTCGGGCTCCGGCAGGAGGTAGTCGACGAGCTTCGGGTGGAGGCGGGCGAGGACGCCAAGAGCTTCGCGCACCGAGCCGGCCTCGACCTCTATGGCGTCGACGCCGTCGGAGAACTCGAGCAGGATGCCCGGGACCCGCACGATGGGACGCCCGGACTCGGCCTCCTCCTCCTGCGGCTCACCGACCGCGAAGGCTCGCAGCTCGTCGTCCGAGCGCTCGTCGCAGAAGTCGCGGAAGGAATAGCCTCTTCCGTGCCCGTTGCGTGCCGCCTTGTCGTTCAGCCAGGCGGCGACCAGTCGGACGAGCACATCCGTGATGTCGTCGGTGGGTACCCGCCGCAGCAACGGCTTGCCGATGGCGGCCTTGGCGCCGAGCCCGCCACGCAGGGTCACGTCGTAGGCCTCCACCCGCAGGCCCGTGCCCGGATGCTTCGTGGTGGTGCCCTGCAGGCCGATGTCGCCAACCCAGTGGTGGGCGCAGGCGTGCGGGCAGCCGTCCATGTAGATCTTCAGGTCCTCCACGTCCTCTTCGAACCGGCTCTCCAGCGCCTCCAGGATCTCCTCGAGCTTCCCTTTCGTCTCGGCGACCGAGTAGTTGCAGAAGCGGTGGCTCGTGCACGCGATCGAGTTGCCGTACACCTTGTTGCGGGTGATCGGAAAACCGATCTTGCGCATCCCCTCGAGCAGGTAGCCGAGCCGTTGGACGGGGATGTCACCGATGATGAGGTCCTGTTGGCGAGTGAGGCGGATGCTGCCGCCGATCTCCTCGACCAAGTCGCCGATGGCGACCATCTGGTCGCCGCTCAGCCATCCCATCGGGACCGAGAAGCCCGCGTAGACGAGGCCTTCCTGCTTCTGGGGGTGCACCCCGAGGTGGTCGTACTCATCGGCCGGCTCAGGGGCGGTGAAGTCTTCCAGGCGGCGGCCCAGTCGCTCCTCGACCATGGCGCGCACGCCCTCCGGGCCGTAGTCGTCCATCATGAACTTGATGCGGGCCTTGGCACGGCTGACGCGGTACCGGAGGTTGGTCTGCCAGGCGTCGGTGATGGCCCGCAACACCTCTATCGCCTCTTCGACGGGGACGAACACGCCGAGATCGCGCGACAGGCGCGGCGTGCTCGACAGTCCGCCGCCCACGCGGACGGCGAAGCCCTCGCGCTCGTCCTTGATCACCCCGACCAGTGCGACGTCGTGAATCTCCGGGGCGCTGCAGTGCCCGGGGCAGGCGCTGATCGTGTACTTGTGCTTGCGGGGCAGGCTCGAGTAGTCGCGGTTGCCGTAGAAGAAGGCCGCCGCCTGCTCGATCACGGGCCGGACGTCGAACAACTCGTCCCGGGAGATCCCTGCGACCGGGCACCCGGTGATGTTGCGCACGGTGTCGCCCTCACCGCCGCAGGTGGTCAGCCCGGTGCCCCGGACCGCGTCGAGCAAGGCGGGGAGCTGATCGAGTCGGACCCAGTGCAGCTGCAGCCCCTGGCGAGTGGTCAGCTCGCCGTAGTTCTTTCCGAGCTCGCGGGAGATCTGGCCGACCCCCCGGAGCTGTGCCGGCGCGAGCAGGCCCCCAGGAACCTTGATGCGGACCATGAAGGTCCCGAGCTTCGGCTTGTCATGGGTCAGGCCCCACCAGTTGAGCCGGACAATGTCCTCCTCTGGGACGGCCTCGTAGCCCATGGCGATGAGCTGGGGGAGCTCGTCGACGATGTCGAGCGGGAACTTCTCCTGCTTCAGCCGCTCGATCGAATTGCGCTTGAGGACGAGGTCCCACGTCGGCTCCTCTTTCAAGGGACCCGTCCGGCCGCCGCCCGCGGTGCCGCCCCGCAGAGTCCTTGTGGTTGTCACTGCCATCCGTCGCTCTCCTGCACTGGTCTGCGACGTCCTTGATACCTGGCCGTCGGACCTTCGTGCTGCATACTGTGGGATCTACGGTGTAAACGGTCGAAAGCTGCCGCGCCGTGGTCAGGCAGCCCCCACGAGAGCGGGCGTTGCGGCGAGCACCGCCCGCATGGCCACGACCTCTCCTACGACGATCGTCACCGGTGGCTGAAGACCGTGGTTCGCGACGGCCTCTGCGAGTTCGCCGAGGGAGGCCTCGACGACCTCCTGCTGCTTCGTCGTGCCCCAGCGGACCGCGGCGGCCGGGGTATTCGAATCCCGCCCATGAGCGATCAGCAGGTCGGCGATCCTGCTGAGTCTGCCCAAACCCATCAGCACAACCAGCGTGCCGGGAAACGCGGCGACTGCTCCCCAATCCACCTGAGAGTGTCGCTTCGATGGATCCTCGTGCCCGGTTATCACGGCGAAGCCGGCGGCAAGGCCCCGGTGTGTGACCGGGATGTCGGCTGCGGCGGGCGCCGCCACGGCGGATGTCACCCCCGGCACGACCTCGAAGGGGAGACCGGCAGCGACGCAGGCGGCGGCCTCCTCGCCGCCGCGACCGAGTACGAATGGGTCACCGCCCTTCAACCTGACCACGGCGTGGCCGCTCCGAGCGGCGTCGACCAGCAGGCGGTTGATCTCCTCCTGCGACCACGTCTCGTTGCCGCACCGCTTGCCGACCTCGAACCGCAAGGCGCGTGGCGGGACGAGGTCGAGCAACTCGCTCGCGACAAGACGGTCCCATGCGACGAGCGTGCAGGTCTGCAGCAGTCGGGCCCCTCGCAGGGTCAGCAATCCCGGGTCACCTGGTCCGGCTCCAACGAGGTGAACGGTGCCCGGCAGGGCCGGCGGACCACCGAAGCTCATGAAACCTCCTGGGTGACCATCCGGAAGATGCGATCGCGGACCTCACCGGCTCGCCCGTCCTCGCACTGCGCGAGGAGGGTGTCGAGGTCGGCGAGAGCCCTGCCCCAGCGCTCCGCCCAGTCGGCGAAGGGCACGTCGCGAGGCAGAGCCGCTTCGCGCGCCTCACTGAGCACCTCCACAAGGGTCGCGAGAGCCGGGGGCAGTTCCTCTTCCAGTCGGATGCGCAGTTGGCGGGCAAGCGCCGGAGCTTTCCCGGCGGTCGAGATCGCGACGCGAAGGTCACCACGCTGCACGATCGCTGGAAACGCGAAGTGGCAGTGTTCGACGTCGTCCATGCTGTTCACGAGGACGCCACGGGCTTCGCCGTCGGCGAAGACGATGGCGGGATCCGTCGAGTCTTCGCCACTCAGGACCGCGAGGAATGCCCCATCGAGGAGGTCGCCGTGATAGGCGTCCGCCGGAACCTCCACCACATCGGCACCGGCATCGCCGAGGGCGGCCGCCCTTCCGGCCGCCACGGGGCCACCTCCGATCACGACACAGCGACGGCCGGTGACGTCGAGGCTGACGGGAAATGAGAAGGTCATGCCTCCATCTCCCGGTCCGGGACCTGAACCAGCCATACGCTCCTGGCGAAAGGATCGAGATTGCATGATCTTCGCCCAGGCTCCTCATCGCGAGGACCAAGGGAATGAACGGTACTTACTGCCAGGCCTTGCAGTCCTCGAGCGCGCAGTTCAGACGGAGCGCTGCCGAGCGAGCTGTCAGGTGGCGGCGTTCAAGAGGGACACGACCAGCCAGATGATCACCGCGACGATGAGAACCCACAGCAGCAGACTGACGATGCCGATCCCGGCGAACCACCCGCGGGCGGGGCCGCCCAGTGCGGCCAGCAGCAGGAACACGACCGCAACGACGAGCAGCACCTCGAGCATCAGGATCTCCTGACGGGGTAAAAGCACTACGGCTAACCGTAGTCCATGCGGCGCAGCGTTGAGAGCGGGACGAGGGGTCCCGGTAGGAAACGACGCGGGGAGAGGCGGGAGATGTTTGCGGTCCGTGCTGCGCGACTATTCAACGGTTTGAGCGGGAAGTGTCCGACCGGCCGCTCGTGTTGATGACGCCTGCGGTCTGGGCGATCGCAAGGGCAGGGTGGCCGCCGGCATGGACGCCGACATCGTGGCGGTCGCTGGGAATCCTCTCGACAACCTCAAGGCACTCGTCGACGTGCGAGCCGTGCTCCGAGCCGGGAACTGGGTGAGCGGAGTGCGGCGGCGGTCGTCGGTCACTCCGGGCTCGCGTCCTCTGACGACCGCGGACGAACGTGGGTAAAGGACCCGAACGTCATCTGGTCCGAGGCAGCAACCTCGCGCAGGTCGCGATGGTGCCCCTCGACGATTCGCGTACCCCTACCTGCTTCCGGATCGAGAGGGGCCCCGACATCTCGACGACGTGCACGCACTCACCGCACGGGAGACCCTCTAACGAGCGTTCGGGAGTTCGCGCGCGATCAGAGCCGCGGCGAGGACGCGTGCGTCGGCGGGACGGGATGGGTTGAGGCCGGTGAGGTCTGCTACCCGGCGTAGGCGGTAGTCGAGGGTGTTGGGATGCACGTGGAGGGTGCGAGACGCTTTTCGACGGTCGTGCTCGAGGCTGATGTAGGTCCGAAGGGTGCCGAGAAGGTGCGGGTGGCCGACGAGAGGGTCGAGCCGGGCTGCGAGCCGTTCGCGGGCCGGCCCGGGCCGCGTGAGCTGGAATTCCAGGAGCACGTCGTCGAGGCAGTAGGTACCGGGGGGGCGCCCGATGCGGCTGGCAAGGTTGGCGACCTCCCAGGCCTCGGCGGCCGCGGCGGGAAGTGCGGACAGGCTGCCGGCCCGGGCCACGCCGACGGTGACCGGCATGTCCAGGGCGCTGCTGATCCGGGCCACGAGCCCCGGTAGTTCGGCTTCCACGGCGACCAGGCCGTCACGAGGAGCTGGCAGTAATGCCATGCCCCCGTCGCCGTCGAGCGCGGTGAGGACCGGTGCCCGGGTGAACGCGTCGAGCTCGGCTTGCACGCGGCGGACGCGTCGGCGGGCCGCCACGGCAACCCCGGCGTCTGTTGCGCTGTCCTGGCGGGAGACGGGAAGGCGCAAGGCCAGCACGGCGTAGGCTGGGGCCAGCTGGATCCCTGCCCGTTCGGCGAGGGTGTCGTGGGGTTCGCCGGCCATCAGCGCCCCCACCAGGGCCCGGCGAGCTTCCCGTTCCTCGCCGTGGATTGCCCGCTGCTCTTCCGAGTAGACGCTGGCGGTCGCTGCCGTGACCACTTGCAGATATCCCAGCATGGAGGGGACCGCGGCGATCAGATCGGGTACATCCTCGGGATGCGCGGTCTCGACCAGCCCTTGCCACCCCACCCGGGCGCCGATGTGGAGAGCTCCGAGGATATCCGCGAGTGCGATGCGTTCCTCAGCCCGTCGCGCCACCGAGTTCATCGGCTCGGTCAGCTCCGCCTCGGTGGGAGTTCGCCCTTCTCTCAGCACGCGGTGGTAGAGCCGCAGGTGGTGGGCGGCGATGTCGGTGATCTCGCCGTCAAGCTGCTCGCGAGGGAGCAGGGCGTACAAGGGCAGTTCGGCCTCGAGTTGGGCCACCATTCGCCGCGCGAGCTCGGGGATCTGCGCTGCCGCCCGTACATACAGGGCAGAATCGGGCCGTGGGAACGGCGAGGGGCTCGTTTCCATGCCGGCAATTGTGACCCGTCCCAAGTACCGCGGGCAAACATTGCGGTGCTTCAGCAGAGACGAGCGCAATCACGTGTGCCACGATGTGCCGAGAGACAAGCTGACGCAGCCTTGGCCGCTGTTGCGGTGACGGGCGGGCAGCCTGCGGAGGTCGCAGATGAGATTGGCCCGGGTGAGGCCGCCGAGGCGTCGGATGCTGGCTGTCGCGGTCACGATGCTGTTGGCCGTCGCCGGCTTGCCCCTGAGCATCCCGCCGGCGGTGGCGTCGACCCCGGTCGGCAGCTTCTATCGTCCGCCGTCGCCGCTCCGGGCGGGCGAGCCGGGGGACGTGATTCGCGCGGAATCCATGTCTTTCGGCTTCGATCCTTCGGTCAGCGCATGGCGGGTCCTGTATCGATCGACGACGGCGCCCGGGAAACCGACGGCGGTGTCAGGAATCGTGCTGGTGCCCAAGGCGCCGTGGCGGACGGGTCTGCGGCCGATCGTCGCCTACGCCGTCGGCACGCATGGCATGGGTGACCAGTGTGCGCCTTCGAAGTGGATGGGGCAGGGGAGCGACCCCGAGGCTACGCTCGTCAAGAACCTGCTAAACCGGGGCTGGGCGGTTGCGGTCACGGACTACCCGGGGCTGGGCACACCCGGGGATCACCACTACGCCGTCGGTACGTCCTTGGGACGAAGCGTGCTCGACTCCCTGCGTGCCGCAGTCCGACTACCAGACGCGAGGCTCGATCCCGGCGCGCCGATGGCGGTCACCGGTTACTCCGAAGGTGGCGGCGCGGCCGCCTGGGCCGCGCAACTGCATGCCAGTTACGCCCCCGAACTCGCGGTCAAAGGCGTGGCTGCCGGGGGCGTGCCGGCCGACCTCCCCAGGGTCCTCGCCCACCTCGACGGCGGGCCCTTCGTCGGCTTCGTCCTCGCCGGAGGGGTCGGCTTCAAGGCCGCTTACCCCGAACTTCCCCTGCACGAGTATCTCACCAGCGCCGGCAAGCAGGCAGCCGCCGACATCGCCGACGACTGTCGGGAGGCGATGGTGGCGAAGACGGCCTTCCGCCGCGTATCCGACTACACGACCACCGATCTCGCCAACCTCCCGCCGTGGCGGGCGAGGCTCGTGGAGAACAACTTGGGCGGAAGCGCTCCGCAGATGCCGTTGTTCCTCTATCACGCCGTGAGTGACCAGCTGATCCCCTACGAGGTCGGCCGTGATCTCCGACTCACCTACTGCGCCAAGCGCGTGACCGTGCAGTGGAAGGACTACGTGCTCTCCGGTCACAGCGCCGCCGCCGCCGAGGCCGCGCCCGACGTTGCCAATTTCATTCAGGGCAGGCTGCTGGGCCTTCCGCCCCCCAACAACTGCTGACGGTGGCTCGGATGCGCCTGCGCCGCGTCGAACTGAAGCGAGCGACAGCCGCCGGCTGAGGAGACGTGCCGCACCTTGAGCGGCACCGACCTGACACGGAACGGGGCAGGTGCCCCTGGCGCAGACCGACAGGGACCTGGAACCTCCGAACGTCGCGCTGCTCCGGCGCGAATCGCCCGCGTGCCCTGCGGCCTGCGCCGGATGGTGGTAGAGACCCCGCGCACGTCCTCGGCACGCGAGACACGAGGATCAGGAGTTGGCCCGAACCGCCAGCCCAACGCTGACCATTCCAGACCCACCCCTCGCCCTGGGGCAGCCCGGTCTGCACGAGGGTGGGCTCGCCGCGCCCTCCCTCGATGCCGTCACCGTCCTCTCCGTCTATCTCGGGCTGCTCCTGCTCATCCCCTCGGAGCTCATCATCGGCTCGGTCGGGTTTGCCGTGACACCGGCCAGCCTCGTCGGGCTCTTCGCGCTCATCTGGTGGATCGCCTCGCGGCTGCTCCCCGGTCTCCGGGGCGCCACGGGCCTCCAGCCCATCCGACTCGCCGTCTACGCTCTCGCGTTCTCTGCCCTCGCGAGCTACGCGGTCGCGTTCTCGCGACCGATCGCGGGCGTGGAGTTCCGGGCGGCCGATCGTGGGCTGTTTCAGGTGGCTACCGCCGCGGGGTTGGCGCTGCTCGCGGCGGACGGGATCGGTGATCTGCGGCGCCTCAACGTCCTCCTCCGCAGGCTCGTTCTGCTGACGTCGATCGTGGCCGCGTTCGGGATCCTCCAGTTCACGACCGGGCTGGATATCGCCCGTTTCCTCCGTCTCCCGGGGCTCGTTCCGAATGGCGCCTTGGACTTCATCGGCTCTCGATCCGACTTCCGCAGGGTGGCCGGCACCGCGGCACATCCCATCGAGTTCGGGGCCCTGCTCGCAGTGGTGCTACCACTGGCGGCCCATTACGCCTTCACGTCGGACCGGCGGCGCTGGGTGTGGTGGTTGTGTCTCATGACGACGGTCCTGGCGATTCCGATGTCCCTGTCGCGAACCCCGTTCGTGGGCCTCGCCGGTGCCGCGCTCGTCCTGTGGCCGACCTGGCCGCCCCGACGTCGCCGCCGCGCCCTCCTGGCCCTGCCGGTGTTCGCGGTCGCCCTGAAAGCCGCGGTCCCAGGTCTGCTCGGAACCATCCGTAGCCTGTTCACCAATCTGTCGTCTGACCCGAGCACGCAGGGGCGCACAGCCGATTACGCGTTGGTGGGCAGGTATGTCGCCCGGCACCCCGTGCTCGGACAGGGCTTCCGTACCTTCCTGCCGAAACGCTACGAGCTGTTGGACAATCAGTACCTGCTGACGCTCATGGAGACCGGTATCGCCGGGCTCGTGGCTCTTCTGCTGTTGCTTCTTGTTCCCGTCTTCATCCTGAAGCGTGCGCGCCAGCGCACCCAGGACCCCCAGGTCCGCGACCTCGCGCAGTCCCTGATCGCGTCGATGGTGGTCTTCCTGCTGGCGTTCGCGACGTTTGACGCCCTGTCCTTCCCGATGGTGGCGGGACTTCTCTTCCTCCTGCTTGGCTGCGGTGGGGCGCTCTGGCGACTCGTGGGGACGGACCAGGTCCCTCCCGCCGGTGACGTCCGCTGAACCCTCCGACCGGCACATCGCGGGGCACGTCCAGCAGCGGTCGGGAGATAGGCAGGCCGGCTCACAGCCGCTTCGCCAGCCACAGGACGGTGTCGATCAGCTGCCGGAGCAGTGCGAGTTCGCCGTCGAGGGGAGAAGGGGCTGGCCGGGACTCGGGCTCTTCCTCCGAGGGCGGAGGCGGGATCGGCTCTTCGGAGTCGTCCCAGACGTTCCCCTCCCACCGCAGGCCCTGCAGCTTCTTCGTGGCGACCGGCCCGTAGACGTGGCCCCGGCCAAAGCGGTTGTGGCGCACGGTGACGTACTGCGTGTCGTGCTGTTGCGTGGAATAGGCGTAGAGGGTGTAGGTGCCGCCATCCAGCAGGTTGCCTTCGATCAGGACATCCCGAATCGGCCCCTGGTCCGCCTTCACGATGATGGCCGAGGTCTGACGTCGCACGTGGACGATGGTGTTGCCGCGGATGGTGGCGTTCGTGACGGTACCCGTCACCTGCATGCCATCGTTGTGAGAGCCCTCACCGATCGCGAGATCATGGATGAAGTTGTGTTCGTACAGCGAGTGCGAGCCGACGCGGACTCCGTCGCCGACGGCGTGGATGTTGACGCGCCTCAGCGTGAGGTACGCGCCGGACACTCCGATCGAGTTCGGTACGCCCAGGCCGTCGATCTCGACATCCTCCACGAGGGTCGCCCGATATCCCCGGTGGACCCTGATGGGGAACCAGTCTGCGCAGCGGATCCGCGTACGCCGGATCGTCACCCGGTGAGCCTTGACCTGCATACAGCCGTCGACGTCGAGCCCGTCGATGACCGCGGCGTCTTCAGTGACGACGAGTGGACCGGACGGGCGTAGGACCGTTCCTACCGGCACCCCCGTGTTCGAGACATCGGGGCGCACGGACGCGAGGGAGACAGCGGGGACGACGGGCGCCACGATCTGGAGCACCAGGAGGGCGACGAACGCCATGCAGGCACGGGTGACGGCCGCGATCCCACGAGGGGGAGTCCGACCACTACGAAGGCGCACTCTGGCTTTCCTCTTCGGTGGCGGGCCGAATGACTCTGGTGCCACGACCGGGCCTGCGCAGTGTCCTGACCGTAGCGTCGGGAGGGGGACATGTGCCCCTGGCATCGATGAGGCGGCATGTCCACTCTCGCCGTCGGTATTCTTACATGTGCGCTGAGGAGTGGCGCTGCCGAGAGCCACGCTCTCAGCCCGGCGCGCTGCGGCGGCGCGTTCATACCAAGTGTCTGATCGTGACCTCGGTCCGACGCTGAAGGTCGGACGGCGAGGGCCCCAGGAGGCGTGCCGGTGGATCTTGTGACGTTTCTCCGCGTGCTGTTGCGGCGCTGGGATGTGGTCCTGCCCGGGCTGCTTCTAACCGTCGTCACCGTCATGGCCGCGGGCGCGAGCGTAAGCCCGGAGTATGAGGCGGAAGGGTCCGTCCTCCTCTTGGGCCCCGCGACCTCCACCTCGTCCCAGGGCGCGGTCGCCGTGAATCCCTACC
>JALZEO010000343.1 GCA_030862025.1 Actinomycetota bacterium
GAGTAGGAGCGCGCTCCTGCCCATGGGTCGAAGTCGTCTCACCGTTCGCCATTCACGATCCTTCCCATTGAGTCCCTACCGGCTCCGCCGCGGTTCCGTGTCCCCCCTCCGTGCCGGCACCCGAGGACGTACAGCATGGCGGGCCGATGCCCCGAGCCGGACCAGACCGCTCGTCGCCCTCATCGGTCCGCGCCCGGTGATCGCGTATACAACAACACTCGCTCGCGGGCATCATCCGCTCGGGCCGAGTTGACCAATCCACGTTCGGACTGCTGCCGTTCCTCACAGCGACATTGGCCCTTTGCACGCAGTTCGTCCAGCGCCCGGCGGTAGGGTCGGGGACCAGGCTGCGGGGTAGGAAACGTCCCTCGACTGGAGGCAGGCGATGGACGGGTTCGAAGACGTCTTGAAGGCGAAGCTCGCACGCAACGCCGAGCTCGCGCAGGAGCAGGAACGCGTCGAGCGGGAAGCGGAGCGGCTCCGGGCGGAACAGGCAGCGGAGACCGAGCGCCGCGAGCGCGAACTCGACCAGGCGCGCCGGGCCCGCCACGCCGAGCTCGTCGAACGCCTCCAGCGACTCGCCGAACAGGTCGACCTCACCTCACCCGAGCACCTGGTTGTGCGCATGGGATGGAGTGCTACGGGCGAGGAGTTCATGGCGAAGGTCCAGACCATCCAGTTGCGGCCGTCCCGATCGCTGCTCGTCCAACTCGACCGCGACGACGACCAGGTGCTCGCTCGCTGGAGCAGCACCGTCGGCGACTCGGTGGAGATGTGGCGGCTGCTCGAGTTCTCTCCCGAGATGCTCGACGAGCTGTTCATCCAGGCTCTCGACCAGGAGCTGTGGTACCGCCGCGCCAGCCCGCCCTCGTTTCCGGGGACGCAGGACTAGGTGCAACGAGCCGGGGTGGACGGCGGCCCGGACAGAGCACTTCAAGCGCGTAGGCGCCAGCGGAGTGAGCCGGCAGGGAGGGTGCCGGCGGCGACGTCGTCCTGGCTGGAACAGGCGCAGTCGAGGACCTGAAGCTGGTCGCCGCCCACGCGGGGAGCTTAGGTCTGGCCCTGCCTCTCCCGCGAGGTCATCTCGCTCCACAGGTCCTGCACCTCTGACGCTCGGTAGCGGCGGTGCCCTCCGAGAGTCCGTGCAGGTGTGAGCCGGCCCGCGCTGGCCCAGCGCGCGATGGTCTTCGGATGCACGCCGAACAAGCGGGCAACCTCGCCCGGTGTCATGAGCTCGTCGTCGTTGTCGTTACGTGGAGGCACTTTTCGTAACTCCCTGTAGGTGGGGAGGTCTAGGATGGCTACGTTCCCACCGCCTCACTAGGGTTGACCGACCCAACCTCTTTGAGCGATTCGACGGAGACCAGGCGCGGTCCGGCCCATCGGACCTGCAACGTGCTGTGCACTTCAAGCGGGCCCTCGCCCATTTCGGTCGTCATCGCGGCGCGGGCGCCTCACGCGGTCGCCACCGCTTCGCCACCTCGCCTACCCTTCGGGGCATGAGCACATCGAGTGGTACGCGCCCGCCCGAGCCGGGGAGCTCACCCTCCCCCGACCGCCCCTCGGAGGCGGCGGCCCGCCCCGCCACGCTCAGGGAGCTGCGTACGAGCGGTTACCGGGATCGGACGGTGAAGGAAGAGCTCAGAACGAACCTGCTCGCAAGACTGGGCGTGGGCACGCCGCTGCTGCCCGACGTCGTGGGCTTCGATGACACGGTCGTCCCCGAACTCGAGCGCGGGATCCTCGCGGGCCACGACCTCGTGTTGCTCGGGGAGCGCGGCCAGGCCAAGACCCGCATCATCCGCCGTCTCGTCGATCTCCTCGACGAGACTGCCCCGGTCGTCTCCGGCTGCGAGGTCAACTGTCACCCCTTCCACCCCATCTGCGCCCGTTGCCGCGGGCTGCGGACGGAGCTGGGGGAGGAGCTGCCCGTATCTTGGCTGCGCCGGGAGCAGCGTTACAGTGAGAAGCTCGCCACACCGGACGCCTCGGTCGGCGACCTCATCGGCGACGTCGACCCCATCCGGGTCGCCGAAGGACGGTACCTCGCCGACGAACTCACCCTTCACTACGGACTCGTCCCGCGTACGAACCGCGGCATCTTCGCCCTCAACGAACTGCCCGACCTGCCCGAGCGCATCCAAGTCGCGCTTCTCAACGTCCTCGAGGAGCGCGACGTCCAGGTGCGCGGTTACAAAATCCGCCTACCGCTCGACCTTCTGCTCGTGGCTACCGCGAATCCCGATGACTACACCAACCGGGGGCGCATCATCTCCCCGCTGAAAGACCGGTTCGGCACCCAGGTGCGCACCCATTACCCCCGGCGCACGTCGGACGAGATCATGATCGCGCGCCAAGAGTCCCTGCCCGGGCCTGATGGGGTCGAGGTGCGGGTCCCCGGCTTCCTCGAGGAGGTACTCGCCGAGCTTGCCCGGCAGCTGCGTATGAGCCCCCAGGTCAACCAGCGCTCGGGGCTGTCCGTGCGCTACACGATCGGGGCACGCGAGACGCTCACCGCAGCCGCGGTGCGACGCGCGGCGCGAGCACGCGAGCCGGAGGCGGTGCCACGGGTCGTCGACCTGTGGTCGGTCGTGCCGGCTGCGCTCGGGCGCATCGAGTTCGACACCTTCGAAGAGGGCAACGAGGCGGAGATCGTCACGCGCTTGCTGCGTCAGGCCATTCTCGTGATATGGCGCCGCCACCTCGGCCGTGAGGATCTGGGACCGCTGCTGGCGCGCTTCGACCGAGGTTTGACGATCACCACGAGCGATCACACGTCCGCCTCGGAGTTCCTGGCCCAATTCGGCGGGGAGGTGGCTGGCCTGTCGCGGCTCATGGACCGCCTCGATGTCCGCGCCGAGAGCCCCGGTGCGGCGGCGAGCGTCCTGGAGTTCACGCTCGAGGGCCTGCATCTCGCGAAGCGGCTGAACAAGGACGAGGCGAACGAGCCCGGCGTATGGAGTTTCAACGCGGCGCGCTAGAGGCTTCTGACAAGCACCCACGGCGAGCAGCAGCCGTTTGGCCCACCCCCCGGGACGTCGCAGAAAGGTCAGCGGTGAAACGGCTGGGTAAGGTCCTGCTCGTCGGTGGGAGCGCGTTCGCCATCACTGCGACTGCGGTCACGTCGTGGACCATACTCACCGGCGGTCCGGCGAATGACCAGCAAAAGGCCGCTGGGAGCGTCGACGTCGCAGGTGGGCTCGCCGCCGGCGCCCATCCTGACGAGGGACTCGGGAGGATCCCGGGGGTGCCGGGTCGCGCTGGCCACACGGCAAGGGCCGGCGATGACAGGGCAGACGGAGCTGCCCGTGGTCAGGACCACGGGCAGACGGCCGCTACGTCCGGCGCCCCGCAGACCGGCGGCACGCCGACCACCGTCAGTTACGGACCGTTCCTCCTTCCACCTGCCCCGCCCGCGCCGTCGGCCGCAGGCCAGCGGGTGGGTGGGGCCCGCCTGGGTGAATCCCACCTCAACCTGCTCCTCTACAACGTGCCCAAACCCTGCCAGGACTGCTTCATCACCAGTCTGCGTCCCGACCTCGTCGACCCCGACGGCCGCTCGGCGAACCTCGACACAGGTGTCATGCTCCACCATGCGGTCTGGTTCCAATCCGGGCGGCCCGACACGACCTGCGGGCCCGACACCTTGGTCGGGCGAGTGGGACAGCGTTTCTTCGCGACGGGCAACGAGCGCACGGGCGGCCGGTTCGTGCCCGGCTTCGGCTACCACGTCGGCGACTCGAGTTGGGCGCTGATCGTCGAGCTCATGAATCACACGGACCAACCGAAGACGGTGAACCTGACGTTGGAGGTGACCTGGCGCCCCAGTTCAGCGGATATGGAGCCCCTCACCCCCGTCTGGCTCGACGTCGATAATTGCCGTGACTCGGAGTACTCGGCTCCCGCCGGACCCTCCCGCGCACAGTGGCGGTGGACGTCGACGCTCCGCGGGCGGGTCATCTCAGCTGCCGGTCATCTGCACGACGGCGGCATCCAGACCGTCCTCGCCAACCTGGGCACGAAGCGGGACATCTGCACGTCCGCGGCAGGCTACGGACGCAACGCCGCCTACCGGGGCAGCATCGAATCGATGTCCGCCTGCAACTGGGATGCCATCGGCACGGTTCGCGAGGGTGAGGTCCTCGCCCTCGACGCCTACTACGACCTGCCCTCGGCTCGTGACGACGTGATGGGCATCATGGTCGCCTACGTCTACGAGACGGCCGACCTGCTCGGTGGCACCCCGCGGCCGCCACAGCCCGCTCCAGAACCCAGTCCGTCACCCAGACGGCATGAGCACTGAGCCCGTCCTAGCCTTGCAGCAGTCAGGAGACGAGCATGCAGTCGCGCTACTCGCGCTGGGACGGTACCCAGGAGCCCTTCGGCGCGCGGGTCGACGTCGGGAAGGTGCTCGACGAGATCGGGGACGACCTGCTCCGGGGGGCCGGAGGTGATGCTTCGCTGCGCCGACTCTTGCGACGTGGGTTGTCGGGACAGACCCGGGGTCTGGATGACCTCCGCCGGCGGCTTCAGGCGGCTCGGGAGCGACTCAGCGAACAACTCGACCTCGAAGGGCCACTCGCAGACGTCCGCCAGCGCTTGGACGAGATCGTCGCCCTCGAGCGAGCCGCGCTGACCGCTCGGGACGACGACGAGGCGCGCTTCGCCGAGTTCCGCCTCGATGCGCTCCCCGCTGACCCAGGCGGGATGATTCGTGAGCTGCAGGAATACGCGTTCGCTTCGCCGGAGGCGGCCGGCAAGTTCACGGAGCTCGTGGAGGAGCTTCGCCGCCAGGTGCTCGATGCCTATTTCCGGGATCTTGGCGGCGCCTTGCGCTCGGTCACTGCCGAAGACCTCGCCAAGATCACCGAGATGCTCGCCGATCTCAACCGAATGCTTGCTGCCCGTGAAAACGGCACGGAGCCCGACTTCGACGCTTTCATGGCGCAGCACGGTCAGTTCTTCCCCGAGAATCCGCAGAACCTCGACGAGCTCATGCAGGTGCTCGCACGGCGCATGGCGGCCATGAGTCGGTTGCTCGCCAGCCTGACACCCGAGCAGCGGCGCGAGCTCAACGAGCTTGCGCGTAGCGTCTTCGATGACCTCGACCTCGCCTTCGAGCTCGCACAGCTGCAGGACCACCTTCGCGGGCTCCTGCCCAGCCTTCCTTGGGACGAGACGGTTCAGGGCGGCTGGTCCGACGAGCCCCTGCCGCTGTCGGCCGCCGTCGAGGCTGTCGAGCGTCTTTCCGACCTCGACGAACTCGAGCGTGAGGTTGAAGGCAACTACCCCGGCGCCAACCTCGAGGATGTCGACGAGGAGGCGTTGCGTCGTGAGCTCGGTGAGGACGCCGTCACAGACCTGCGCCAGCTGAAGGCGATTGAGCGCGCGCTGGAGGAGGCTGGTGTGCTGCAACGGCGGCATGGTCGTCTCGAGCTGACGCCGCGGGGGGCGAGGATGTTGGGTGAGCGAGCGCTCACGAAGCTCCTCGATCGGATCCGTCGCGAGACTGCCACCCGTACCGGCGGCCTCGACGCCGAGCCCACGGGTCAGACCCGCCCGTGGACCTTCGGCGAGAAGGAGCCGATCGCGGTCGAGCGGACAGTCTTCAACTCCGTGGCGCGCTCGATCACGAGCGGTTCGGGGGCACCCACGTTCTCGCAGGGAGGATCGCTGCGCCTGCGCCCCGACGACTTTGAAGTCCTCGAGCAGGAGGTCCGGCCTCGAACCGCGACAGCGCTCCTGCTGGATCTGTCCTTTTCCATGCCCCTGCGTGGCCACTTCGTCCCCGCCAAGCGCATGGCGCTTGCCCTCTACGCCTTGATCCAGGGCAAGTACCCACAAGACTCCCTCTACCTGGTCGGATTCTCCGACTACGCCCGCCGCATGCAGCCCGCCGATCTCGGCGCCGCAGGCTTCGAGCGCGTCTATGGCACGAACATGCAGCACGCTTTCCTGCTCGCACGTCGACTGCTCGTGGACGACCCGCGCTCGACGAAGCAGGTCATCATGGTTACCGACGGGGAGCCCACTGCTCACCTCGACGGAGACGTGGCCTACTTCAACTGGCCCCCCATCCGCGAGACCATCACGAAGACGCTGCGGGAAGCCGTGCGCTTGGCCCGGTCAGGGATCTCTATCAACGTCTTCCTGCTCGAGGATGACCCTGGCCTCGTCGCTTTCGCGGACCGCCTCGCTCGAGTCGCGAACGGGCAGGTGTTTCAGGTTGCCGGGGACGAGCTCGGACGTTTCATCGTGCGCGACTACGTCCGAACCCGCGGCGGCCGCTGATCGTGGGAAGTTTTCGGAATCCAGAGAAGAAAAGGATATGCATTCGTTTGAGTCTGAGAGGCAATTACGCGCATGACTGTTGGATGCGGAGCGGAGAGATGCGGGTGGTTTTTACTGAATAGCAGGTCAGCAAGTCAGCAGTCAGAGCGCGTACGCCTTGCCGATCGGCGCGACGTAATTTGCGGTGAGACGAGCCGTCCTGCTCCACCCTATTTTCCACAACCTTCCTGGCTTCAGGATACGTCAACGTCACACCCAGAATGTGTTTTTGCGATTATGGATAGCGATACGACAGCCCAATCGTAATCTCGGCCTCCCGACCCTGATGACCACGTGTCATTGGCAGCAGGCGTGGGACTTCTGGGTGAACTGGCAGATGCTTTGAGCCGAATGGAGCAGGCCACGGCCGACGCCGTGGAGCTGGTTGGTCGGATGCATCGTGCCGGGGTAACCGAAGAGATCGAGGGTCTGCCCCTCGAGCTTCTGTTGGCCCTCCAACACCGGCTGGTCTCCTCCGACCGGGGGATGCTGCTGGAGGCCTCCCGGGTGCTGCAGCGCATGCCAGTGACAAAGACGCTGTTCGCCGAGGGCAGGCTGTCGTGGGGTCAAGTGCGGGGCATCGTCGCGCGCCTGCGCCGTCTGAGAGTGGAGGATCTGGCCAGCATCGACGAGCGAGTGTGTGCCTCGGTGGAGCTGGTGGACAAGCTCAGTCCTGACGAGCTGGTTTGGGCGGTGGAACGGGCCTCCGACGAGATCGACGGGGCCAGAAAGGTCTACCGCCGCGAAGAACGCGCGGTGGCGGCCAGCTTCCTGGCTATCCAACCCTCCTTCGACGGCTCCGTGCGTCTCTACGGCGAGCTGGACCCGCTCGCCGGAGCTACCTGCCTCGACGCCCTGGAAGCGCCAGCGGGCCCCCGAAGGCTCAGCCGAGGGAAGCTGGGGAGGCTTCGAGTCGGGCGAGGCGGCGTGCCCAAGGGTTCGTACGCATATGCGGTGATTGGCTTGGCGGCAACAGCCGTAGGCCAGCCCGTCCCCTGCTGGTCGCCCACGTCGACCTGGCCCACGTCACGGCGACCGCAGCGGGGACGGTGGAGCTGGCTGCTCCGGGAGTGCTACCCACGCTCACCGCCGCCACTGTTGAAGCCCTTGCGCAGGATGCTGACCTGCGCGTCGTGATCCTCGACGGCGCCCGTCCCCTGGCCGTCTCGGGCAAGACCCGAGCCACGGCTATACCCGCGGACACCCGCCTGGCGGTGGCCGCACGCGACGGCGGTTGCCGCTTCCCAGCCTCTACGGCCCCGCTCAGGTGGTCAGAGTCGCACCATCTGCGACCGAGAGCCTTCGGGGGGAATCATCATCCTGAGAACCTGGTCCAGCTCAATCGCCGCTGGCATCGGCTCACCCACCGCCGCGGCTGGAAGCTCCACCTCAACCCCGATAGCGGCGAGCTGACCATCGCACGCCACGGGCGCACCTGGCTCTCGCTACCCCGCGGCACCCCCCTGAGACGGCCTCCGGGTGCCGAGCCGCCGCCTTCCTGACCGGGCACTGGAGCCCCTTACTTTCAGACCGTTCCGGTCACGTTGTCACGACCTCGATTCCTCGAGGTGGACCTTCCCCCCTTCAACGCTCCCAGTCGGGGGCCAGGTCGGCCGGGTCGATGAGCCGCCCATCCCGGTCGAGCGCGTCGATCCGGGACATCTCCTGGTCGCTCAGCTCGAAATCGAAGATGTCGAAGTTGGCGGCCCGATGCTCCCGGTCAGCTGAGCGGGGTATCGCCGCCACGTGATCCTGCTGGATGAGCCAGCGGAGTGCGACCTGCGTGGGCGTCTTGTCGTGTCGCCGACCGATCTCACCCAGTGTCTCGTCGTCGACCACCCGGCCCTTCGCGAGGGGCGAGTACGCGGTGAGCAGGAGGTCGCGCTCGGCGGCCACCTGACAGAGCTCCGGTTGCGCGAGGTAAGGGTGGTACTCGACCTGGTTGCAGAAGATCGGGGCGTAATCGAGTGCCTCCCGCAGCAGAGCGGGCGTGAAATTGCTCACACCGATGTGTCGGGCGGTACCCGCGTTGCGGAGCGTCACCATGGCCTCGAGCGTCGACTGCATGGAGTCGGCGAACGCGGGCCAGTGGATGAGGAGAAGGTCGACGTAGTCGGTCTTGAGCCGCTCGAGGCTCTCACGGGTAGAACGGTGAACGCGATCGGGCTCGAGGTTGCGGGGAAGGAGCTTCGTGGTGAGGAAGATCTCACTGCGGTCGAGGCCGCTGTCGGCGAGCGCCTGCCCAACCTGTGCCTCGTTGCGGTACATCTGGGCGGTGTCGATATGCCGGTAGCCAAGCTCGAGGGCGTGTTGTACGGCCTCGATGGCTGCCTGTCCGGACAGCTGCCAAGTCCCGAACCCGAGGGCGGGGACACGTTCGCCTTGAACCTCGACGTAGCGCACGGCAACCCCTTCCGAGTGGCCGTGTCATCACGGTACTCGGCTTCCGTGTCGAAACCGTCAGTCTCCCGCCCGCCACTAGTCCGTCTTACCGATAGCTTGCGACACGCTGGCGGCGGCCAGAACATCCCCCAGGAAGTCATTTGGTGAAGTCATTTGGTGAAGTCATTTGGTCGTTCATCCACATCGACGATGTCGCCTGACGCAGGCGCGGGGAGCCTCGAACGCCAAGGCCAAACGCGAGCTCGGCTGGCGCCCGGCGTACGGAACCTGGCGCGAAGGGATCGGAACGGGACTCGACGGATAGCGGCCGGCGGCGCCCGTCCGCGATCCCGCCTACACGGAACCATCACTGCCCCCATAGGTATACCTGTCCAACAGGGGTTGCCTCAAGCAACACCTATCCCTACCGTGTACAGAAGTAACAAGGTCAGGCATGGCCCGAGCCGTTCTGACGGCTGCGGAAGGCGGCGAAGCCGGCCGGCGGGTGGGCGGGTGGTGCTCATGGAGGCAGAGTCGTGAGATCCCCTTCGCGTCATCGCCGAGGGCTGACCTTCGCAGGCCTGGTCACGACCGCCGCTCTGGTGGTCGTCAGCACGGCCCACTACACCGTCCGACGCGGTGACACGCTATGGGACATCGGCGCCCGGTACTGCACCTCCGTGCGGGCTCTCGCCGCCGCCAACGGCATCCGCAACCCGGACCGCATCTATCCCGGTCAACGGCTCGTACTGCCAGGTTCGGCAGGTCGCGGGCCCAGCCAGCGTTCCATGCACCGCGTCTGCCCGGGCGAGAACCTCACGTCCATAGCCGCCCGCCACGGCGTGGGCGTCGCGGACCTGGTCGCAGCCAACCACCTCAGCGACCGCGACTACATCCAGGCCGGTCAGCAGTTGGCCATCCCCGGCCAGGCGGGCGGGACCCCCGCAACCCCCCGGCAGGCACGCATCCCCACCCGGGAACGTTCGAAGGCAGGTCCCGTGCCCAGGACCTCCGCGGAGCGGCTCATCGACGCGGCGGCGCGTCGCTACGGCTGGGACCCCGCGCTCGTGAAAGCCGTGGCCTGGCAGGAGTCGGGTTGGCAGCAGCATGTGGTCTCGCGGACCGGGGCGGTGGGGATCATGCAGGTGCAGCCGGGCACGGGGGCGTTCGTGTCCCGCCGGCTCGTCGGCCGCTCGCTCGACCTCAAGGATCCCGCTGACAACGTCCTGGCAGGCGTCGCCTTCCTCGACCACCTCCGGGACCTCACCGGCGGGGATCAAAGATTGATGCTGGCCGGCTACTACCAGGGTCTCGCCTCGGTCCGAGCCAACGGTTGGTACCCCGACACCATCCGCTACGTCGACAACGTGCTCAGGCTCAAACGCCGCTATGACTGAACCGCTTGAGGTTCCAGCGGTGTGAGGACCAACCCGGCCCTCCCGGGAACGGCGGAGTTCAACCTCCGACGACGTGGAGCACCGCTTTACCGGCGACGTCACGGTCGACGAGGGCGGTAATGGCCGAATCCGCCTCGTCCCAGCTGGACTCGAGCGCGATCTGGGGATCGAGGTGTCCAGCCGCTACGAGTTCGGCCAGCGTCCTGAGATCCCGGGAGCCGGAGCGGGTTCGAGCCAGTTCGGCGAAGATGAACAACCCGTAGAGACGCGCTCCGGGCGCGCCCCGGTAGAGCCAGCGCGCGCTCAAGGTCGAATCCTCGTTCGCGCTATTGCCGAACGAGACGACCATCCCACCCGCTGCGATGCGACGGAGGGCCGCAGAGAGCGTCGCACCCCCCACGGATTCGACGACGTGGTCGAACGAGGGCCCCTCCGGGTCGAGCTCAAAGAGGACCTCGTCGGCGCCGAGCTCCTCCAAGCCCTCGGCTCGGCGCGTACTGCCTGCCAACGCGGTGATCTGGGCGCCGGCACACCGGGCCAGCTGGATCGCAAGGCGCCCTACCCCACCGGAAGCTCCGGTGATGAGCACACGCTGGCCCACCAGCCACCCTCCGAGCGCCAAGGCGCGATACGCGGTCAGTCCCGCGATCGGCAGAGCGGCCGCGGCTGCGAAGCTGACCTCGTCGGGTAGCTCTGCCAGCTGTCCCGTGGGCACAGCCACCTGCTCCGCCCAGGACCCCGACTCCACGAGCCCGACCACCCGGGTCCCCTCCGAGGGGCCGCTGCCGTCTCGGGCCGGTTCGGACACGACCCCAGCGAGGTCCCAACCAGCCACGTATCCCTCGGGTCGGTCGCCCAGGCCGCGGACCTCCCCACGATTCAGCGAGACCGCGCGCACCTCCACCAGGGCTTCGTCCGGTGCCGGTTCGGGCTCGGCCACCTCACCAATCGCCACCACGCCAGGCGCCTCGGGCGAGACCACGAGCGCTTTCACTTCCGCTCCTTCCTCCGTAGCCGCCATAGCTTGCCCCGACGAGCGCCTGAGAGGAACCGTGCGAGGCTGACCGGCTGGCGGGGTGAGCGGAAACAGGCCGGACGTGCCAGCATGACGTTCGGGAGGGACGATGACCGAACTGGATGATGCCGGGATGGTGGCGCTCGGCGGCTTGACCGTCCAACGCGTCGGCTTCGGTGCCATGCGCGTGACGGGACGAGGGGTCTGGGGTCAACCGGACGATCGGGAGGCGTGCAAGGCGGTACTCCGGCGGGCCCTTGAGCTGGGGGTGAACTTCCTCGACACCGCCGACTCCTACGGCCCCGAGGTCAGCGAGGAGCTCATCGCCGAGGCCCTCCACCCCTATTCCGAGGACCTCGTCGTCGCGACCAAGGGGGGCTTCGAGCGGCCCGGTCCCGGACGCTGGAACCCGAACGGCAGGCCCGAGCACCTCCGCCAAGCCTGCGACGGCAGCCTCGCCCGGCTCCGCCTGGACGTCATCGACGTCTACCAGCTGCACACCATCGACCCCAAGGTGCCCTTCGAGGAGTCCGTGGGCGCGCTCGCCGAGCTCCGCGAGGCCGGCAAGATCCGTCACATCGGCCTGTCCAATGTCCGACCCCACCACGTGTCGAGCGCGCTCGAGCTCGTACCCATCGTGTCCGTGCAGAACCGCTTCAACCTCTCCGACCGGTCCTCCCAGGACGTCGTGGAACTCTGCGAGCGGAAAGGACTCGCCTTCGTCGCCTACTACCCCCTGGGGGCGGGCCGGCTCGCTAAAGACGAGGGTGTGCTCGGCGAGGTTGCGCGCCGCCACGACGTGACGCCGGCGCAGATCGCGCTTGCCTGGCTGCTCGCGCTGTCCTCGACGATGCTGCCGATCCCGGGTACGGCGTCACGAGACCATCTCGAGGAGAACGTCGCCGCGGCCGGCATCAGCCTCACCCCCGACGATCTTGACCGACTGGCGAATCGGTAGGCCCGCTGGATCGTCCGATCGGCGTCGTGACCAGCGCGAGGGCATGGTCTTCAAGGTGGGTCGCCATTCGGCGCATGGGAGCGCCGGAAACC
>JALZEO010000346.1 GCA_030862025.1 Actinomycetota bacterium
CCGCGGGACTACCCGTGCACGAGCCGGCCGGCAACATGGTGGTCGACATAGGCGGTGGCACGACCGAGGTGGCAGTCATCTCACTCGGCGGCATCGTGACGAGCCAGTCCATCCGCATCGGTGGAGACGAGCTCGACGATGCGATCATCTCCTACATCAAGAAGGAATACTCGCTCATGCTCGGCGAGCGCACAGCCGAGGAGATCAAGATCGCCATCGGCTCTGCCTTTCCGCTCGCTGATGAGCCCCATGCGGAGATCCGCGGTCGTGACCTCGTCTCGGGACTTCCCAAGACCATCGTGGTTTCGGCGGAAGAGATTCGTAGGGCCATCGAAGAGCCCGTCAACGCCATTGTGGATGCGGTCAAGAACACGCTCGATCGCACGCCACCGGAACTGGCCGCGGACATCATGGACAAAGGAATCGTCTTGGCTGGTGGAGGCGCGAACCTGAAGGGTCTTGACGAGCGCCTGAAGCACGAAACCGGCATGCCGATCCACATCACCGAGGCTCCGCTATCGTCGGTGGCACTCGGGTCCGGCAAGTGTCTCGAGGAGTTCGAGGCCTTGAAGAAGGTGCTCATCTCCTCGTCGCGGCATTAGTGGCCGAGCGTCCGCAGGCGTCACCGAGACGGTAGGACGACGCAGTGTTCGAGCGCCGACGCGCCCGGATCCTGCTCGCGACCCTCATGCTCGTCTCGCTCGTGCTCCTCACCATCGACGAGCGGGCCGGGGCCGGGGGTGCACTCGGGCGGGTGCGCACGGGCGTTGCGACTGTATTCGAGCCCGTGCAGGACGGACTCGCCACCATCGTGCGTCCCGTCGGAGCCGTGTTGGACGGAGTCGTCGACCTCTTTCGTCTCTGGGAGGAGAACGCCCGCCTGAAGGATGAGCTCGAGGAGATGCGCGGCCGACGAGAGTCGCTCGAAGATATCACCCGTGAGAACGAGAGCTTGCGGGCGCTGCTCGACATGCGCGAGGAGTTGTCAGCGCGCAGCGGCGAGTTCCGCTTTCTTCCAGCAGAAGTCATCGCGCTCGCGCCGTCAAACTTCGAGTGGACGATCACGCTGAATGTCGGTACGACCCACGGGGTTCGCGAAGGTATGACGGTCATCACGGGCAATGGTCTTGTGGGCCGGATTATCCAGGTCGGCCCCATCTCTTCACGCGGGCTGCTCACGATTGACCGGGGCTTCTCGGTCGCCGTGCGGCTCGCCCGCAACGGCGAGCACGGCATTCTCCAGGGGGGTGGCACCGACCCGATGCAACTCAATCTCATCAACCCGGAGGCGGACGTCGCGGAGGGAGACGAGATCGTCACCTCCACCTACTCGAATGCCATGTTCCCGGACGGCATCCCGGTAGGAGCGGTTGGCTGGGTGGGTGAGAAGACAGGCCTGCTGACCCGCGAGATCCTCGTGCGTCCCTATGTCGATTTCGCGAAGCTCGACGTCGTCCTCGTCATCCTCAGGGCGCCACCGCCGGCTCCGCTGCCGCCGGTCCGCCAGGGTCCGGACGTCGTGCCCGCGACCGGAGCCACGCCGGGCGGCGAGCCCACGAGCGAAGCGCCGGTCGGGACCGTGCCGGTGCGATGATCCGCGCCACCGTGATCGCCCTGCTGCTGTTCACGGCCGCCGTGCTCCAGACCGCCTTGTTCCCGCACATCACGTTGGCGGGCTTCCGGCCAGACCTGCTGCTGCTCCTGACGGCGATTTTCGCCTTGCGGGAGGGACCATTGACGGGCACGGCCGTCGGGTTCGGCGCCGGCATGCTCGGCGATTTGCTGCTCGCCCACCCTCCCTTGGGGTTGTCGGGCATCGTGTTGCTGGCAGTGGGGTACGCCGTGGGTGTGCTCAGGCCCTACTTCGCGGTCGGCTCGGTGACCCCACCGCTAATCGTCGCTTTCGTGAGCGGACTCGCCGCCACGGTCGGTTACGGCGTACTCTCGCGACTGCTCGGAGACCCTCGCTTCGCGCTCGCATTCGTGCTCCAGGCGGCTCTGGTGGTCGCCCTCTACAACACCCTGCTGGCCTCGCCTGCCTTCATGATCGTGTCTTCGTTGTCGACCCGGTTTCCCTCCCAGCGCAACACCCAGCTGTAGCGCTGAGCTGGCCGCGTCGACGGCGTTGCCGGTGGTAGGCTCCGCAGAACTCACAGCCACGGCTGCTTCACTCGCACGAGTGCGCCGGGTCTGTCACACGCAGGTCCAAACTTCCTCGGTCGCAGTCCTCGGCAACCAAAGACCGCTCCTCCGGTCTCCCACCCGAACGGACAGAGATGACCCTCGGGAACCACGAGACCTCCTCCCCAGCCTTCCGCCTCACCCTCCTCTCGCTCGTCGTGGTGGGTCTGCTCGTCGCGCTCTTCTCCCGACTGTGGTTCCTCCAGGTCCTGGCCAGTGAGCGCTATGCCCAGCTTGCTGAGCGCAACCGAGTCCGGTTTGTCCTCTCCGAGGCTCCTCGAGGCCGCATTCTCGACCGCGACGGACAGGAGATCGTGAAGAATCGGCCGGCGCTGACGGTCAGCGCCTATCCTCACCGACTCCTTGACGACGACGGCGAACCGAAAGATCCCGAATCTGCTGCCGTCCTCGACCGTCTCGCGACCCTGCTCGGCATGTCGCCATCCGAGATCGTCGAGCGACTCACCAGTCGGAAGTACTCGCCCTTCCGGGCTGTCCCGATCCGGGAGGACGTACCTCCAGAGGTCATCTTCACAATCGAGGAGCGAAAGGAGCTCTACTCAGGGGTGGAGGCGGAGACGCTTCCACTGCGTGCCTACCCGCACGGCAGTTTGGCGTCGCAGGTCGTGGGC
>JALZEO010000003.1 GCA_030862025.1 Actinomycetota bacterium
GTCGTGACCGGCGCGGCGGGATTCCTCGGTTCGCACCTGTGCGACCGGCTGATGGACGCCGGTGCCGAAGTGGTAGGCATCGACAACCTCCTCACGGGTCGCGCCAAGAACCTTGAGCACCTCGTCGGCCGCGAAGGCTTCCGGTTCGTGAAGTACGACGTGACCGACTACGTGCACGTGCCCGGTTCCGTCGACTTCGTGCTCCACTTCGCCTCGCCGGCCTCTCCGGTCGACTACCTGCAACTGCCGATACAGACCCTCAAGGTGGGGGCGCTCGGGACGCACAAGGCGCTCGGGCTCGCACGGGCCAAGTCGGCCCGATTCATGCTCGCCTCGACGAGCGAGGTCTATGGCGACCCCCAGGTGCACCCACAGCCGGAGACCTACTGGGGTCATGTCAACCCGATCGGTCCTCGCGGCGTCTACGACGAGGCCAAGCGGTTCGCCGAAGCCATGACCTACGCCTACCATCGCACCCACGGCGTCGATGTCCGAGTAGCACGCATCTTCAATACGTTCGGTCCCCGCCTGCGCCGCGACGACGGCCGGGCCGTGCCGACCTTCATCGCGCAGGCGCTGCGCGCCGAACCGCTCACCGTTCACGGCGACGGCGCCCAGACGCGTTCGCTGTGCTACGTCGACGACATGGTCGACGGGCTGTTGCGTCTGCTCGGGTCCGACTACCGCGATCCGGTCAACGTGGGAAATCCGCGGGAGGTCACGGTCCTCGAGCTTGCCGAAGCGGTCCAAGAGGCGGTCGGGCAACGTCCCGGGGTCCGCTTCGTCCCTCGACCTCAAGACGATCCCCAGGTACGACGACCCGACACGACCATCGCCGAGCGGGAACTGGGGTGGAAGGCGACGGTTCCGCTGAGGGAAGGGCTACGCCAGACGGTCGCTTGGTACCGAGCGAGCTGATACAGCGTCAGCCGGGCAGGCCCGCCTCCCGGAGGACGCCATGAATGTCGTCCCGACCCAGGCCGCGAGCCTCGAGCGCCCGTCGCACACGCTCCCGCAGCAGCGGCGTGCCACAGCGGGCACAGAAGTTCGCCCCCCGCAGACCTTCGGGAATACGCCAGCGACACCGGGGGCAGGTCTCAATCTCACGACGCTCCCAAACGCCCGCGTCGCTCAGCGCGTCGACGTAGCCACGCGCGTACTCCCAGGGCACGTACTGGTCGGGATCTGGCGCGAATGCCGGCTCGTGTACCGGCGTCTCACCGGTTTCGAGCAGGACCCGCAGGTTCTCCCGCAGCATTTCCCAAGGGTAGAAGTGCTCCTCCTCGCAATCGTGGCAATAGACGGAGACTCCGCGGTAACCCTCTGCCGCAAACGTCGCCTCGAAGCGCTCGAGGTCGCGAAGATCCTGGCGAACGAGCGCAGACTCGTGCTGGTCGAGGCGCTGCTGATCCGGCTCGTTGTCCTCGAACTCGCCGAACTTGTCGTCGTGCTCCAAAAACCAGTCCCTCCGCCTTCGTTTGCGGTCTGGTACGCACCACCGCCGGGCCCGGTGCCCCTGCCTCTGGCAGGCCCGGCCGGGCCGCCTGAGGCTGTCGGCCAAGCCGCTCCTCCTGTCTCCCTGTGGCCAGTGTGGCATCACCGGGGTGTCGCTGCCCACAGCCTACGCTCGCTGACCGGGTAGTCGCTCGAGCAGCGCGGCAGCCGTGAGCGGCGCACCGTAGGAGCGACGCGAGAGCAATTGGGGGGGACAGCGGTCTTGGCTTGCCCCAGACCGCGGGCGGGACAAACTGCTGTCTTGGGGGGACAGCGGTCTTGGCTTGCCCAAGACCGCGGGCGGGGCAAACTCCAGGTCACCGAAGACAGCGACGGAGATGGGTGAGGCGTAGCAACCCCAAGCTGCTGGCGGGAGCGGATGGTGGACGAGGTCGAGATCGGGACGGGGCGGCGGGCGCGACTCGGTTACGAGCTTGACGACGTCCTGCTCGTCCCGTCTCGACGGACGCGCGGGCGGGAACTCGTCGACGTCTCCTGGCGGTTTGACGCCTACTCCTTCGACCTGCCGGTGCTCTCCGCCCCGCTCGACGCAGTCACGTCGCCGGCCACGGCCGGGCTGGTCGCTGACCTCGGAGGGCTCGGAGTGCTCAACCTCGAGGGGCTCTGGACCCGCTACGACGATCCGACCGAGGTTCTCGCGGAGATTGCGACGCTTCAGCCCGGACCGGAGGCGATCGCCAACCTCCAGCGGCTCTATGCCCAGCCTGTCAAAGAGGAGCTCATCGGTCGGAGGGTGGAGGAGTTGCGTGGGCGAGGGATAGCGGCAGCGAGCCTGACTCCACAGAAGATGGAGCGCTACCACCATGCTGCGCTCGAGGCGGGCCTTGACCTACTCATCGTGCAGGGTGTCGTCGTCTCGGCCCAGCACGTGGCAGGTCCCGGCGAGCAACCACTCGATCTCAGGACCTTCACCGCTCGCTACGACATCCCAGTTGTCGTCGGAGGTGTGGCGAGCGCGAAGTCTGCACGACACCTCATGCGAACCGGGGCGGTTGGCATTCTTGTCGGCGTTGGCGCCGGCTCGGTCTCCACCACCACGGCGGCCCTTGGGATAGGTCGTCCTCAGGCGACGGCCGTGGCGGAAGTGGCCGCCGTGCGTACCCGCTACCTCGAGGAGTCCGGGCGTTATGTCCACGTCATTGCCAGCGGCGGTATACGCACCGGGGGCGACATCGCAAAGAGCATCGCCTGCGGGGCGGACGCGGTGATGCTGGGCCGGGCGCTCGCGGCAGCGGAGGAGGCCCCCGGCGGGGGGACCTACTGGGGCTACTCCTCCGCCCACCATCAGTTGCCTCGGGGACGACTGGCTCGGGTTGAGACCCTGGGCACCCTCGCGCAGATTCTCACCGGCCCAGCCCATCGTGACGACGGCACGGTGAATCTGGTGGGTGGGCTGCGCCGCGCGATGGCGGTGTGCGGCTACGAGGACCTGCGCTCGTTCCAACACGCCGAACTCGCTGTGCGTGCCTGAAGCGTGCCCCCAGCAGGGTCTGCAGGCTCGAGCGCGACACGACAGGCAAAGGTGGTCATGCTGGACGACCGGTAGCATCCGACCATGGCCACCCGCCCCCCACCGTCCGAACGCTTCGACACCGTGGCAGTGGTCGATTTCGGCGCACAGTACGCCCAGCTCATCGCACGTCGGATCCGGGAGGCGCACGTCTACTCGGAGATCGTGCCCCACTCGGTTTCGGTTGCCGAGCTGCGCGCTCGCCAGCCAAAAGCGCTGATCCTCTCCGGCGGACCCAAGAGTGTCTACGCCGACTGGGCCCCTCGGCTCGACCCTGCCGTGTTCGAGCTGGACGTGCCCGTGCTCGGGATCTGCTACGGGCAGCAACTCATGGCCGACGCACTCGGCGGGACCGTGGTCCGCAGCGACGCGCGGGAATACGGCAGGACGAACCTCGTCGTCGACGACCCTGGGGTGCTGCTCGCTGGCTCCCCCGAGCATCAGACCGTCTGGATGAGCCATGGCGATGCGGTCACGGCCGCGCCGCCAGGCTTCCGGGTCATAGCCCACACGCCTGTCACTCCCGCGGCTGCGTTCGAGGATCCAGACCGGGCCCTCTACGGCGTCCAGTTCCACCCTGAGGTCTCCCACACCCCCTATGGCCAGCAGATGTTGCAGCGCTTCCTCTACGAGGTGGCGGGCTGCCGCCCCACGTGGACCCCGCACAACGTCATCGACGATGCGGTGACGACGCTCCGTCAGCAGATCCGTGACAGGGCCGTGTTGTGCGGGCTGTCCGGTGGCGTCGATTCGTCTGTCGCGGCTGCGCTCGTCCACGCTGCGGTCGGGGATCAGCTCACGTGCGTGTTCGTCGACCACGGGCTGCTGCGCCACGACGAAGGGCGTGAGGTGGAGGAGACCTTCCGCGGGTACTTCGACGTCAATTTCGTCCACGTGAAAGCGGAGGACCGCTTTCTCGAGACCCTCGCTGGGGTAGTCGAGCCCGAGAGCAAGCGGAAGATCATCGGCCGCGAGTTCATCCGGGTCTTCGAGCGTGCTGCCCGCGAAGCCGTACCCGGCTCGAGGGGGGCGAGGTTGCTCGTGCAGGGAACGCTCTACCCCGACGTCATCGAATCGGGCAACGCGACGGCCGCGACCATCAAGAGCCATCACAACGTCGGAGGGCTGCCACCCGACCTCGACTTCGAGCTTGTCGAGCCGCTCCGTCACCTGTTCAAGGACGAGGTCCGTATCCTCGGCGCCGAGCTCGGTCTGCCACCCTCGCTCGTGTGGCGCCAGCCCTTTCCCGGTCCGGGGCTCGCCGTACGCATCGTCGGGGAGGTAACCCGGGAGCGGCTAGCGATGCTCCGGGCCGCTGATGTCATCGTCGTGGAGGAGGTGCACCGAGCGGGGCTGACCCGAGAGCTCTGGCAGGCATTCGCCGTGCTGCTGACGGTTCGCTCGGTCGGTGTGATGGGGGATGAGCGCACCTACGGCTATCCAGTTGTGCTCCGGGCGGTGACTTCCGAGGACGGTATGACCGCCGATTGGGTACGCCTCCCGTACGAGGTCGTCGAACGAATGAGCAGCCGGATCTGCAACGAGGTCGAGGGCGTGAACCGCGTGGCTCTTGATGTGACGTCGAAGCCTCCTGGCAC
>JALZEO010000012.1 GCA_030862025.1 Actinomycetota bacterium
CGACCCTCAACGTGAGTGCGCACTCACCCCACCATGACGGCGTGGTCGAAGATTGGGCCCTCAACGAGGTCTCGATCGAAAAGAGCGCCCGGCAGCGGCTCATCCTCCTCGACGTCCATGTCGGCGAGGCACTGTTCGCGAAGGTGGCAGCCGACGGGCTCGTCATCGCGACGCCCACTGGGTCGACCGCCTACTCCTTCTCGGCTGGGGGGCCGATCCTCTCACCCGAGGTGCGCGCCACCCTCGTCACCCCGGTCGCCCCCCACAGTGTCTTCGGACGGACCCTCGTGGTCGGCGAAGGCGAGCGGGTGCACGTCAAGGTGTTGCCCGAGCAGGAACCCGCCGTCGTCAGCTGCGACGGACGACCGCCGATCACCGTGACCCCCGGGGGGTCCGTTTACGTCGTCGGCGCCGCCCCGGCCGTGAAAATCGCACGCATCAGGGCGGACGACTTCTACACCCTCGTACGCACGAAGTTCGAGCTTCGCTGACGTGATAGACGAGCTGCATATCACTGGACTCGGCGTCATCGAGGACACGACGCTCCACCTGGCGCCGGGACTCACGGTCATCACCGGTGAGACCGGAGCGGGCAAGACCATGCTCATCACGGCGCTTCAACTGCTGCTCGGGGCCCGGGCTGACGCGACACTCGTACGGAAGGGGGTGGAGGCTGCCTTGGTCGAGGCGCGCCTGGCGCCGGTCCCACCGACGGCCGTTGCGGACGGTTGGGTGCATGACGGTCAGGACGAGCTCGTCGTCTCTCGAGAGATCCTCGCGCGTGACGAGGGTGGGCGGAGCCGGGTTCGCATCGGCGGGCGGCTGGCACCGGTCTCGGCACTGGCTGATCTGCTCGGCGGCTGGGTGGAGGTCCATGCCCAGGGAGAACACGTGCGCCTGTCTCAGCCGGAGACGCAGCGGGCGCTACTCGACCGCTACGCGGGCGGCCCGCACACGAGCACCTTCGCCGCCTACCAGCAGACCTACCGTGCCTGGCAGGAGGCTCGCCTCCTGCTCGGCGATCTCAGCAGCGCCGCCCGCGAACGCGCTCGGGAGGTGGACCGGCTCCGGCACGAGATCAGCGAGATCGAACGCGCCGCGCTGACGCCCAACGAGGATCGGTTGCTCCGCGAGAAGCTCGACCGTCTCGAGCACGCAGAGGAACTAGCCGTCGCTGCGTCCGCGGCCTCAGCGGCGCTCGACGAGGACGGGGCGGGTGGACCGCTCGGCGTCGCGGTAGGCGCCCTGCGTCGCCACGCAGGCCACGACCCTGTACTCGACGTGCTGCGCGAGCGCACCGAGGCTCTGGCCGCCGAGACCGCGGACCTGCGCTCGGCGCTACGGGACTATGCCGAGACCGTCGAGTCGGATCCACAGCAACTCGACGAGCTACATCGTCGGGAACGGCAGCTCGCAGACCTGCAGCGCAAGTACGGTGGCGACACGGCCCAGGTGCTCTCCCATGCGGAGGAGGCCCGAGACCGGCTGTACCGGCTCGAAGAGCAGGAGTCGAAATCGAGTGAGCTCGAGCGGCGTGTGTCCGACCTCTTCGCGCAGGTCGAGCGCCTGAGCACCGAGCTCCGTCGTGGTCGGAAGCGCTCGGGGGAACACCTGGCGGCCGCCGTCGGCCGTCATCTTGCTGCCCTGGCGCTGCCCCGTGCGGCCTTCTCCGTCCGCCTCGAGCCAACCGAGTCTGCGGGTCCGACTGGTGCCGACCGCGTCACATTCGAGCTCGCGGCGAATACTGGAGAGCCGGCCCGTCCCCTGTCCCAGGCTGCCTCGGGCGGGGAGCGCTCGAGAGTCGCGCTGGCCGTGAAGGCAGCACTGGCCGAGGTCGACGAGGCGCGTGTGCTGGTCTTCGACGAAGTCGATGCTGGAGTCGGTGGCGCGACCGCCCTCGCGGTGGGTGAGAAGCTCGCCCGTCTCGCACAGGATGGCGGCCCTCACGGGCAGGGTCGACAGGTGCTCTGTGTCACGCACCTCGCACAGCTCGCAGCCTTCGCTGACGTCCACCACGTCGTAGAGAAGAAAATGCGCGGTGAACGCACGGTCACGACGACCCGCCGCGTGCATGACCAGCAGCGTGCTGCCGAGCTCGCTCGAATGCTTTCGGGCAGCGCGACGAGGTCGGGGCTCGAGCACGCGGGCGATCTCCTCGCCGAGGCCGCCGCCCGACGCGCTCAGCCTGTTGCCCGGTAGCTACGCCGCCGGATCCAGTTGGTAGTTTTCATCCTCGCGTTGCCACCCGGGGTGAGTAGTGGTGCGCAAATCGACTAAAAGGTACTAGGCTGATTCAGCCGAAGCGGTCCGTCGCAGCTTTCGGGGGCTCATCGCGCTCCGACGAGGACGTACATGCTGAAACGTAGCTCTCAGGTCCGTCGTCGCTCGGTGGGACACGTGAGCGGCTATCCGACGGGGCCATGGACGTCGTATACGGCGCGCAGGCCGCCGAACCTCACGCCACTCAGGCCGGAGGCGCCGGCGCGGCCGCGGCTTCCGCGGTCCCGGGAGCACTGGCGGCAGGTGGGCCTCGTGCTGGCCACGCTGCTGACGTTCGCTGCGCTCCTCACCTTCCGCTCGCCAGCGGCGACGGGACCGGCGTTACCCTCCGCGGACGGTTTGCCGCTTGCCGTCCCGGCCGGAGGCACAGGCCTGACCGCTGCCGCGGCGGAGCGAGCGGCAGCACCGAACCGAGAGGCCGGAACGGCCCCGCGGGTTCTCGCCCGTTTCGAGGCCGTGGAACTCGTGACGCTGAACGAAGCGGTCCAGCTCGTCGGGTTCCACGAGGCGTCATACGCGGACGCCCTGCCGTTGTCTCCGGTCGGGCGCATGGTGTTCAACGACAATCCGACGAAGTTTGAGCCGTCATCGGGGATCCACGGACCCGACTACGGGGTGCTCTCGTCGCGAGGGCGGCCGAACGCCGCGACGTCCGCTGTCGACCTGGTGGTTCCGGCCGGATTGCCGGTCGC
>JALZEO010000016.1 GCA_030862025.1 Actinomycetota bacterium
GCGTCGCCCTGAGCCTGCTTGCTGCCGCTCAGCGATTGGGTACGGAAGTACGCTGGCTGGACCCTGGGCTCATAGCTGGCGAGCGGGTCCTTGCCGGGCACCGCCCCCGGCGCCTCTGGAATCCCTGACTTCGGTCAGGGGATCAGCTGGCGCTGACCGTCTCAGGCGTGGATGTCAGGCGTGGAGGCGTGCAACGCGCGGCATCTCCCTCTCGGGTTCCTCAGACCGCCAAGACCACAGGTTGGTGAGCTCGGCGACCTCAGAGAGGGTGAGGGTCTCGCGTTCCATCAGGGCATCGGCGACGGCGTGGAGCCGCTGAACGTGGTCCTCGAGGATGGTGTGAGCGGCCTGCTGGGCGTTCCGCAGCAACTTGCGGACTGCAAGATCGGAGGGCATCCCGTTGGGGGCCGGACCGTGTGCGGGGTCGCGTCCCGCCAGCTCAAGCTTTCCGGTCATCGCCCACCGCTCAACCATGCGGCGAGCCAGCTTCGCGGCGTCGTCAAGGTCGTCTTCGGCGCGGGTGGTGGGATCCCCGAAGACCAGCACCTCGGCGGCACGACCGCCGAGCAGGACAATGAGCTGGGCCATGAGCTCACGCTTGGTGGAGATCTCGCGGTCCTCGCCGTGCGACCATGGCGACCCTGTGGTAGCGGTCCGCGTGACCAGCGAGAGACGTGACGGCGGCTTGACGCCCCGTAGCACCAGCGTGAGCAGGACGTGCCCAGCTTCATGGACGGCGATGAGGCGCTTCTCCTCCTCGTCCAGCAGGCGAGAACTGCGCGTGCCTCGGCTGATACGAGTGATCGCCTCCTCGACATCCTCCATGGCGATCTTCGTGCGGTGGCGGCGGGCGGCTAGCAGGGCGGCCTCGTTGACGAGGCTGGCGAGCTCGGCCGCGGACAGGCCTGCGGTCTGGCTGGCCACCTCTCCCCAGTCGACATGGCGGGAGAACGGCCGGCGCTGCGCGTAGAGGCGCAGGATGGCCTCGCGGCCTGTGATGTCGGGCCGATCTATCTGGACGCGACGATCGAAGCGCCCGGGACGAACGAGCGCAGGGTCGAGCAGCTCCGGACGGTTTGTGGCCCCGACCATCAGGACTCCGGTGGCCCCGACGAAGCCGTCGAGTTCGACGAGCAGCTGGTTTAGGGTGTGGTCGTACTCGCGGTCCCCGGCGGTGCCGCTGCTACGCCGTCGCCCGACCGCGTCGAGCTCGTCGATGAAGACGATCGCCGGTGCTTTGCGCTTGGCTTCGTTGAAGAGCCGGCGGATGCGGGCCGCTCCGAGTCCGACGTACTGCTCGACGAAGCTGGCGGCGGAGACGTAGTAGAACGGCACGCCCGTCTCGCCGGCCAGCGCCCGTGCCAGCAGCGTCTTGCCGTTGCCCGGTGGGCCGCACAGGAGGATGCCGCGGGGCAGGTCGGCGCCCACTGTCTGAAAGCGGCTGGGATCGGCGAGGTAGTCGCGCATCTCGTCGAGTTCGGCGATCGCATCGTCGAGGCCGGCGACGTCGGCGAAGGCGACAGGTGGGTGCTCGGAGGCGAACTCGGAGTCGGTCTCGGCGGGTCGGTCCGCAGCAAGCTGCCGCGTCGCCCGCCGGCGTCCCGTAACCGCGAAATAGAGGACGAGAACGGTGCCAGTGACAATCAGCAGCGCCGCCGCCAGGAACTCCATCCGCACCAGTTCGCTCACCCGGCGTTCACCGCGCTGTCGGACATGACTGCGACATCCCCTCCCCTCGGCCCGCCGCACGTTAGCGCCGGGCGATGTGGCCGATCAACGCGAAGCACGGTCCGCACGCTCACCGGGCGGCCTGCAGAGGAGTGGTGCGCCTGCCACCCATCGAGATGCGCCCCTAGCCGTCTCTGCTTGTCCCGGCGGCCGAGGTTACCAATGCCTCTGCGAAGATCGGCAGGGCTCGCTCGATCATTTCGTCGTTCGCGGTCAGCGAGATGCGGAAGTAGCCGGGCATCTCGACCACACTGCCTGGCAGGACGAAGACGTCACGCTCTGCCAGTAGCTCTGTGAAGGCCAGGTCGTTGGCCAGCGGAGAGCGTGGCAGCAGGTAGAAGGCACCCTCCGGGGCGGCGAGCTCATACCCGTGCTGACGTAGCGCCTCCACCATGCGGTCACGCCTCCGCTGCAGCTGGGCGATGTCGATGCAGAGGGGTTCGAGATCGGCGAACGCAAACTGCATGACTGCGTCCGGGACCGCGATTCCCTGCACGAGGATGGCCAGCCGTAGCGCCTCCCGGATGCGCTCGCGCCCCGGCATCGTCGACGGGAGGGCGACGAAGCCGAGCCTCTGACCAGGTGTCAGCGTGCTCTTGCTGGTGGTGTGGACCAGAACGCAGTTCGGGGAGAAGCGGGCCGGGCTGTGACATTGCCGCCCGTCGTAAAGGATACGACTGTAGGACTCGTCGGAGATGATGCAGATTGGCCGCCCGCTGCGCTCCGCTCCCCGCTCGATCACTGCAGCGACCTGTCGCAGGGTCTCGGGTGGATAGATCCTCCCGGTGGGGTTGTTCGGGGTGTTGATGATGACGGCGCGGGTGCGGGGTGAGATGGCGTCCTCGAGCGCTTGGACGTCGATGTCGAACGTGGTGGGCACGACGCGGACTCGGACCGGCTTGGCCCCGGTCGCAAGGATCATCGCCTCATAGAAGAACCAGGGGGGGCTGAGGAAGACGACCTCGTCACCCGGCTCGGCGAGGGCCGCCAAAGCGGCACTCAGGCCCCCCGCCGCCCCTCGCGTGAGGAGGACGTCATCGGGGTCGACCTCCACGTTGAGACGCTCCCGCAGCCCGGTGGCGGCGGCTGCCCGCGCACGTGGTTCGTCCACCCGGTACGCGAACCAGTCCCGACTGCGGGGGCGGGTCCAGCGGCTGATCACCTCCACGACCTGGGGCAGCGGGGGGTCCTGAGGGTTACCGGCCATGAAGTCCATGATGCCTGGCGTGCTCAGGCGGCGGGCGTACGCGGACTCCCGCATGACCTGCAGAAAGGGCCGCAGGGCCTGTTCGATGGCTTCGACCCTGCGGGCCACTGGTTGCGTC
>JALZEO010000038.1 GCA_030862025.1 Actinomycetota bacterium
CGATCAGCGTCGGAGGTGACCGGGACGGCAGCCGGCATGCGATGCGCAGTGCTGCCCTTCAGGACGGACCTCGGGTGGTGAGCGGCAAGGAGACGACAACAGCGTGAAGGTTCTCGTCACGGGCGCAGGCGGACAGCTCGGCCTCGACCTCCTTGATGCGTTCGCCGATCACGAGGTTGTGGGACTGACCGAGCACGACCTCGACGTCACCCGTGAGGCGCCGGTCGTGGCAGCGGTACGCGACCACGAGCCGGACCTGATCGTCCATGCCGCCGCTTGGACCGACGTCGACGGTTGCGAACGCGATCCCGACCGCGCGCACGGCGTGAATGCGCTCGGCACCTGGTGGGTCGCCCGTGCCTGCCAACTCGTGGACGCCACGATGCTCTACGTCTCCACGGACTACGTCTTCGACGGCCAGGGCCTGCGAGATCCCGACGGCAACCCGCGCCCGTACTCCGAGTTCGACCCCACCGTCCCGCTCAATGCCTACGGTCGCTCAAAGGAGGCTGGGGAGCGGCTCGTCCGCCAGACGCTGGCCGAGCACTACATCGTCCGCACATCGTGGTTGAGCGGAGCTCGCGGCCGCAACTTCGTACGGACCATGCTGCGCCTAGGCGAGGAACGAGGCCGCAGCGAGCCCATCGTGGTCGTCGACGACCAGGTCGGTTCACCTACCTTCACCCGCGACCTAGCAGCCGCCATGCGCGAACTGGCGGTCACCGGCCGCTTCGGCACCTATCACCGCACCAACCGCGGCGTCTGCAGCTGGTACGAGTTCGCTGCCGCGATCTTCGAACTCGCCGGCCTCGACGTCGACCTCCGACCCTCCCGCTCGAGCGAGCTCGACCGTCCAGCTACTCGACCCGCCTACTCTGTGTTGAGCGATCGACACAGCGCCCTGTGCGGCCTGAAGGAAATGCCGCACTGGCGTGCGGGGCTGGCGCGACTGCTCGAGGAGCTGAAACAGTGAGCGGAGCTTCGCAGAAGCGACGCGAGCGGAGCTGTCTCGGGTGGGAGAGCGGTCTCGGCTTGCCCGGGGAAGGGCCGCAGGCCCGGCGGGCGGGGAGATACAAGACCGCGGGCGGGACAAGCCTCAGGCCACCTAAGACAGCGACGGAGATGACCCAGTGAGCGGCGCTCCGCAGGAGCGGCGCGAGAGGAGCTGTCTCGGGTCCCCCAAGACAGCGACGGAGATGATCCCGTGAGCACGGTGATCATCCTGTTCGCGTCGATCGCACTGGCGACGGGGGGGCAGCTGCTGCTGAAGGCTGGAATGAACCGCGTCGGGACGATCGGCGACGTCGCAGCCGCCGGCGGGCTCGTCCCCCTGGTTATGAGGGTCGTCACGACTTGGCAGGTGGTCCTCGGGCTCACCGTTTTCGCCCTGTCGGCGGTGTTCTGGCTCATCACCCTCTCACGCGTGCCGCTGTCGACCGCCTACCCGGCCGTGAGCCTGTCCTACGTCCTCATCCTCGCCTTCAGCGTCCTCGCACTCGGTGAACGCCCCTCACTTGCGGTGTGGGCCGGAGCGCTGCTGATCATGCTCGGCATCGCGCTCATCGGCATCGGCCAGCGGTGACATGTCTGGGGCTTCGTCGACCGCTTGCCCGACCCCCCGGACCGCCGCTGTCATCGTGACGCACGACACGCGTCGCGAGGCCCTCGCTTGCATCTCGACGTTACGTTCGGCCGGTGCGGAGGAGATAGTGCTCGTGGACTCGGGCTCGAGCGACGGCACCGCCGCCGCGGTACGTGCCGCCTTTCCCGAGGTGGTTGTCGTCGAGCTGCCGAACGTCGGGTACGGGCAGGCCGCCAACATCGGGATCGCTCGCACGTCGAGCCCCTATGTCGTCGTCGCAAACGCCGACACACGCTTCACCTCAGGCTCCATCAGTGCGCTCGCCGCCCAACTCGAGGCTTGCCCCGACCTCGCCGCCGCCGGTCCGCTCGTCCGCTATCCGGATGGACGACTCCAGGCCAGCGCGCGACGCTTCCCGACTCTGCCCCAAGCGATCGGGCACGCGTTGCTCGGGCTGTGGTGGCCCAACAACCCCTGGACCCGCGCCTACCGCATGCGCGACGTCGACCCCAATCAGCCCAGAGAGGTCGATTGGCTATCGGGATGCGTGCTGGCGCTGCGCCGGGACGCGTTCATCAAGGTCGGAGGCTTCGACCCCGCCTACTTCATGTTCGTCGAAGATGTCGATCTCGGCTACCGGCTGCGGCAGGCGGGCTGGCGCCTGCTCTTCTACCCGCCGGCCGAAGTCGTCCATGCCGTGGGGGCGTCGACACGTGCCCGCCGTGCCGCCATGGTCATCGAGCACGCGAAGAGCCTCGACCGCTTCTACGGGCGCGCCTACGCCCAGGGACCGGGTCGGCTGCTCCGGCCGTTCGTGCGACTCGGATTGCTCCTCTGGATAGGAGTCACGCTCGGGTGGGGGGCGGTTGCGGGTGTACGGCACGGTCGGAGCACAACGGGAGAGTGAGCGGGTGGCTGTGAAGCCGGATAACCCATTGAGGGGCCTGGAGGGCGCGGTCATCATGGCAGGTGGTCGGGGGACCCGCCTCCAACCGCTCACGCACGCGGTACCGAAGCCGCTGCTCCCCTTCTGCGGAGCGCCGCTCCTCGAAGGCACGATTCGGCGGCTCGCAAAGAGCGGCATACGACGCGTCTTCCTGGTCGTTGGTAACGAGCTTGCTGCCTTCGAGCCGCTGCGGGCCCTCTGCACGCACCTTGATGTCACCCTCGAGTTCGTCCCCGAGCCGACCCCGTTGGGGACTGCAGGCGGTGTACGCAGCCTCGCCGAACGCTCGTCTGACTCGCTGCTGGTCCTCAATGGCGACATCGTCACCGACCTCGACTATGGCGCTGTGGTCACGGCTCATCGGGGGTCGGGGGCGGCGGTGACGATCGTGCTCGGACAAGTTGAAGACGCCTCCTCGTACGGTGTCGCGCTTCTGTCCGGGAGCCGGATAGAGCGGTTCATCGAGAAGCCTCCACCCGGCTCGCTGCCCCATGGGGAGTGGGTCAACGCGGGGACCTACGTCATCGAGCCGGAGGCTCTGGTCACCTACCCGCCGGGGGCATTGTCGTTCGAATACGAGGTCTTCCCTGACCTGCTCGGAAGCGGCCGACGCGTCGAGGGTTTCGCCAGGGAGGGAGCATGGGTTGACCTCGGGACCCCGCAGCGCTACCAGCAGGGACACCGACTTGTACTCGATCGTAGGTTGAAGTGGCCCACCATCGACCACGTGCCCGAGGTCGCCGACGGGCGGTGGGTGTCCCCCACCGCGGTCGTGGCAGCCGGCGCGATCCTGCGTGAACCCGTACTCCTCCTGCCCGGAACCCACGTCGCCGCCGACGCGGTCGTGGGTCCCTGGACCGTGCTGGGACGGGGCGCGAGCATCGACCGCGGCGCCGTGATTGAACGTGCCATCATCCACGACCAGGTCAGGATCGGGGCGGGCGTGGTCGCTTCTGGTCTGATCGCCGGGTTCGGCGCGAACGTGGAGACGGGCGCGCGTCTGGGGCGCGACGTGCTACTC
>JALZEO010000089.1 GCA_030862025.1 Actinomycetota bacterium
CCCGCTTCGAAGAGCTGCTCGGCCGGGACTACCCGGACCTGCGTGCCGTGAGTCGGGCGCTGGAGGAGCTGGCGGACGACGAGTGAGCGTCGGCGCGCCTTCTCACGGGCAAGGTTGCGTCCGACCGGGTGCTTGTTCATCGACGCGAAGGTGCCCCGGTCGCCGCCGTTTGCGACTCGATGTGGCGCGAACCAACGAGGTGTTGCAGCGATGGTGCGCCGAGCGCGGCTACCAGCTGGTCGGGTTCCGCAACTTCGGTCTGTGCTGGGCCGAGACGGCCCTGCGCGAGAACGTCTGGAGCGCTGCCCTCCCGGTCAGGTTAACCTGATCAAGTTTCCGATCCGAGGCTGGTGCGTGGAGCGGTCGATCTGGGACGGGTTCGATGCCGTCATACGCGATCCCGACAGCCGTCCACTCGATGTGCTTCGAGTTGTAGGCGTCTACCAGCGCTATCTCGACGCGGTGGAGCGGGAAGCGGTGAAGGCCGCTCGTCGCACCGGATCGACCTGGCACGAGATCGCCACAGCCATCGGCGGCACGAAACAGTCAGCCTGGCAGCGACTGCGCCATCTCGAGCAGGCGGTGCGGGAGACTGAAACAGGTGCGGAGCCTCAGGAATTGCTGACCGGCGTTCTGCGCCTCTCGCTTCCCAAGCCTCCGTATCCTCCGCTGCCGGGATGAGGCGTGACCCGCGGCCTGACAGCGGCGAGCGGAAGCTCGTCACCGCGCTGTTTGCCGACGTCGTCGGGTCGACCTCGCTCGCCGAGTCATCCGGGTGCGGAGGTGCTCGGCGATCCGGAGCTCATCGCCCGTCCCGACGCCGCGAACGCCGACGCCCGCCGTCTCCGCGGTGAGTGGTACGCGTCGAGCCCGCCGCTGCGACAACCTACGGGCCTTGCCGCTCGCGCTCCTCGGTCGCGGGAAGTTCCTCGCTGCGGAGCTCCGCGAGTCCGCGGCACTGCTCGAGGAGGCGGTGCCGCTCCTCGAGCGCTAGGAGCGGCACTCGAGGAGGCTGAGCGCGTCGGCAATAAGCTCTGCTCGCTCGTCGGCCACTTCAACTAGGCAGCTTCAGCTCGGCAACCCCGAGAAGGCGATCCCCGCGCTGGAACGAAGTGGAGAGCTGGCCAAGTTCTGCGACGCCGGAACCTTCGCTGCGTTGAACGAGGCCTGGTTCGCCGCAGCGCGAGCGCAGCTGAAGGGCAAGGCCGACTGGGATGACTTCGAGAGCGCCCTCGTGACGGCCCGTAAGAACGGCGACCGGCTGAGCGAGGCGGCGGTACATCACCTGCGCGCGGCCGTCCGCGCCTCCCTGCCCGAACCCCACTGGGAGAAGGTGTTTGCCGACTTCACCGCGAGCGTTGCGATCCTCGCGGACATCACATGGGCGCGCGACCGCTCCTTGCGCAGACGCTCCGCAGCTACGCGGGGCGCTCGAGGCTCGCGGCCGAGCGAAATGACCCTGCGGAGATGATGCGTCAGGTGGGCGCGGTCGTCGCTGAGATGGAGTCGGTGGCGGAGCGGTAGCCCGCTCTGTTCCCTGTCACGGCTCGGCTGGAGCGTAGTCGGCTAGGCGACGTCAGCTTCGTATCCTGGTTGCAACGCGGGCGTGGCGAAATCGGCAGCCGCGGGGGCCTTAAACGCCTCTGGCCGCAAGGCCGTGTGGGTTCGAGTCCCACCGCCCGCACCGCCAGCTGGGACCTTTCACCGGCAGGGTGGCATGAGTTGTCCGCGACCGCTGGACATAGTCACGACCACAGGCGCCGGCGCTCAGAGCAGGAGCCCCTCGAGGCTGTCCGCTTCGCTGGCGACGAGCTCTGCGAACCCGAAGCGGTCGAGTACGCCCTCAACGATCAAGGCTCCACCGAGGATCACGTCCTCGCGACCTGACTCCAGCGGGCCGAGTTGCTTCCGCTCCGCCGCCTGCAGTGAGCTCAACTGTCGTGCGAGGGCCTGCACCGCCGTGCGCGGCAGGCGGGCCCCGTGGACCTGGTCGTGGTCATACTGATCAAGGTCGAGGTGCAGCGCGGCCAGCGTCGTCACCGTCCCGGCCACGCCAACGAGAGCGGCGCAGTGGGCGGGGTCGGCCGCGGAATCGGCGAGGGTCGCGGCGGCGCGGTCGAGTTGGACAGCCACCTCGGAACGGGCGGCGGCGAGCTGGGCGGGGGTTGGCGGATCCGAGCGCAGGAGGCGCTCGGTCAGACGCACGCAGCCAAGCTGAAGCGAGACCGAGGTGACGAAGTCACCAGCAGCGTCCCCGACGACGATCTCCGTCGAACCGCCTCCGACGTCGAGGACGGCGGTTGGACGCGCGACGTCAAGGGCCGCCGTGGCGCCGCGATAGGCGGTTCGAGCCTCCTGCGCACCCGAGAGGATTTCGGGGTCGCGCCCGGCGACCTCGCGAATTCCGCAGATGAAGCGGTCACGGTCTTCCGCGTCCCGCACCGCGGACGTGGCCGCGATTCGAACGTCCTCGGCTCCAAGCGTCTCCCAACGCCCGCGGTAGCGGCCGATGACGTCGAGCGTGCGCGACAGCGCCTCGTCATCGAGCTGACCCGTTTCGTCGATGCCCCGGCCAAGGCGGGTGATCTCCAACTCACGAGCTATGCGGCTGCCGTCGC
>JALZEO010000092.1 GCA_030862025.1 Actinomycetota bacterium
GACGTGGCCGGCTGTGCCGGCCAAGACCTCGAAGCCCTCGCCTGTCGCAAGGCCGACGAGGACCTCGTCTCCCACGTTGCGCCACAGCGCGCTGGGCGCATGCCGCAACCTGCGGTCACCCTGGTACATGTCGGCCTTGCTGCGCCTCGCCTTCTACGCCTGTTCGACCCGGTTACCCGGGAAGGATAGGTCGCATGTCCTCGTGTGCGACAGCGTCCCTGCACCTAGTCTGCTTTGCCCGGTCTGGGGCGGGGACACGAAGCAGGAGTGGACCGTGAACAGCGAGCAGGGAGAGATCCGCGTCCTTGTTGCTGATGCGCATTCGCTGTTCCGCGAGGCCATGCGGGCGGTGCTCGACAACGAGGTGAACATCCGCGTGGTGGCCGAGGCTGCGGACGGGTTTCAGGCGGTCGGCCTGGCCGAGCGGCGCCAGCCTCACGTCGCGCTCGTCAGCCTGGACCTGCCGCAGGTGGACGGCATCCGCGCCATCGAGATGATCCGGGAGCGCGTGCCGGACTGCCGCGTCCTCCTCCTGAGCGAAGAGGAGGATCTCGGTTGGCTGCTCGCGGCGCTCGAGGCGGGCGCGAGCGGCTACGTCACGAAGCGCTGCCCGTTGGCCCAGTTCATCGCCTCGACCCGCGCCATCCATCGGGGCGAAATGATCGTGCCGCCGCGGATGTTGGGTGCGCTGCTGGCCCGGCTCATCGCGGGCCGTCGCAAGCAGGACCATGCGGTCCGCCAGCTGTCCAAACTCACCCCGCGCGAGCGGGAGGTCTTGGCTCTTCTCGCGGAAGGCACCGACAACGAGGCGATCGCCGCGTCCCTCGTGATCAGCCCGGAGACCGCCCGGACCCATGTGGGCAACCTCATGGGCAAGCTCGAGGTCCACTCCCGGCTGCAGGCGGCCGCATTCGTGACCGAGCATGGCCTGCTCGAGGAGCTCAGAGAGTCACGCATGCAGCCGACGGGGAACTGACCCGACCACCGGCGGGAAGGGCCGCAGGCCCGGGCGGGTGGGGAGAACGAGGAGTGCGGCGGTGAAGCTGGACACTCGCCGGCCGGCGCGCAAGCCGCGCGTCTGGCTACACCAGGCCCAGGGAGAGAACACGCTCTATGACCCTGATTCCGGCGCCGTTCTGCTCCTGAACGATACGGCGCTCGCCATCTGGGACCTCTGCGACGGCGAGAATCTTCCTCGGGAGATGATCGATGCCATCTGCACCCTCTGCAGTCTGCATGAGGATGTCGTCACCGAGGACGTGGAGCGTGTGCTCAAGGAGTTCGATCGGGTCGGCCTGCTCGAATGGCGGGGCGCATAGGTCATCCTCGGATCACGTCGTGATGCTCGCGCAGATAGGCGTCAAAGCCCGGGACGGAGAAGGCGACGAGGCCGCGCCCCGAACTGTAGAGCAGCCCCTTGTCGAGCAGGCGGCGACGGGTCGTGCCGACGCTCTCCAGCTTTCGCCCCAGGGCCGCGGCAACCTGACTCGAGCGGTGCTCACCCGGCCCCAGTTCGGCGAGCGCGAGCAGGTACGCCCGTTCCGTCTCGGCGGTGATGCGCTCGAGACGCGCGAGGTAGAAGGACCGCTCCAACTCCCGGCGTGCGAGCGGCGCCGCCAACTCGACGTCGGCGATGGCGATGGGGTGGTGAGAGGCCGTGGTCCAGACGGTGGCAGCGTAGAGCTGCACAAAGTACGGGTATCCGTCCGACAGTTCGACGAGACGCTCGACCGCCTCGCGCTCGTACTCGACCCCGATCTCCCCCGCCGGGTCCACGATCGCGCTTGCCGCCGCCTCGGGCGACAGCCGCTCGATGGGATGCACCCGGAACATCCGCTCCGCGTACGACGAGACTTTGGCGGCGTAGCCGGGAGCCCCGGGCAGCCCGGCGCCGATCAGTCCGATCGGGATCCCGTCGCCAACGGAGCGGTGCATTCCGGTCAGCAGCGCCTTCAGCTGCTGCTCGCCGACGTCCTGAAGCTCGTCCAGTGTCAGGAGCAGGGGCCGTCCGGCATCGTGCGCCGCCTCGCCCACGGCACGGATGAGGTCGACGGTGTCGAAGATCAAGTCACGACTGTCGCCGTGGCCGGTCGCAGGCTTGGCGTCGATCTCGAGGCTGATGTGCCCAGCGGACACCGCGAACGATGCGAGCACGGACAGCGCGTGACGGGCACGGGTTGTCATCGAGCTCAGCCGCAGGAGCGCACGGTGAAGTTCGCGGCCGAGCCCCGTCAACAGGTCGGCACCCGCCGCGGCTTCCAGGTGGATGGCCGTGCAGCCGGCCGAGCTGGCGAGGTCCCCGATGGCGAGCAGCAGCACGGTCTTGCCGACGCCACGGACGCCGACCAGCATGCGTGGCTGTTCGATGCGCCCGTGCAGCAACCGCTCGATGAGGTAGCGGGCGTCGTCGAGTTCGTCGTCGCGTCCTGCAAGAAGGGGAGGGCGCGACCCCGCACCCGGGGTATAGGGGTTCGCCGCCGGGTTCGGAGCTTCGACGCGGATGTTGCCATCCGTCACTGGTCTACCTCCACTTGCCACTCTAAACGAGACTAAACGGTCCTGTGCTTAGAGTGGCAAGTCGGCTGCCACGGTCGCGAAACTCCCCGGTACCGGCGCGAGGACCAGCCCCTCACAAGACGTCGACCGGGTAGCCCGCGCCGCGCAGGCACTGGCGCAGGTCGTCGGTGTGGTTTGAACCGCGCGTCTCGAGCTCGATGACCACTTCGACCTCCTCGAGGCGCAGACGTCGCCCGTAGCGGTGGTGCTCGATCGCGACGACATTCGCGCGCTGTGTGGCGAGCAAGCCGAGCAGGTCGTGGAGCTCACCCGGGCGATCAGGGACCCGGGTACGGATCGTGAGGTAACGCCCCTCCGCGGTCAGCCCCGAAGTCACGACGTGCTGGAGGACCAGGGGGTCGATGTTGCCACCGCTCAGGACAACCGCCACGGGCGGGCGAAGCGTCAACCCGCCGGCGAGGAGCGCCGCCACGCCCACCACACCCGCGGGCTCGACCACGAGCTTTGCACGCTCGAGCAGCAGCACGAGGGCGCGGGCGATCGCGTCGTCATCGACCGTTGTGACCTCGTCGACAAGAGCTCGGACGTGGGCAAGCGTGAGCGCGCCGGGCTTATTGACCGCGATGCCGTCGGCGATCGTGTCGATGTCGACCTCCCGGGGCTCACCGGCCTCGAGCGAAGGCGGGAAGGCGGCCGCTCCCGCAGCCTGGACGCCTACGACCTGCACCTCAGGGCGGGTGTCCTTGATGGCCGCCGCGACTCCGGATACGAGCCCGCCCCCACCCACCGGGACGAGGACAGTACCGAGCGTTGGTACCTGCTCGAGCAGCTCGAGCCCGATCGTGCCCTGGCCCGCGATGACGTGCGTGTGGTCGAAGGGATGCACGAAGATGCGCCCCTCCTCGCTGGCGAGTTGCATGGCAGCGGTGAGCGCCTCGTCGAACGAGTCACCGGTCAGCCGGACTTCTGCGCCATACGAGGACGTTGCCTCCACCTTCGGAAGAGACGCCTGCTCGGGCATGAGAACGATGGCATGCACGCCCTGCAATTCCGCCGCCAGCGCGACACCTTGTGCGTGGTTGCCGGCGGAGGCGCAGACGACCCCCGCGGCACGCTCCCTCTGCGCAAGGCGGGCGATGCGGTGATAGGCGCCACGCAGCTTGAACGAGCCCGTGCGTTGCAGGTTCTCGCATTTCAGCACTACTTCCACGCCGGCCAGTCGGGACAGCGTCCTCGAGGGCTGCACGGGAGTGGTTTGGACCACGTCTTGGAGGATGTGGGCCGCGGCTCGGACCTGATCGCCACGAATGAGCTCCACCGCCCACTCCTTGTGAACTGCGGCGCCAGGATAGCCCTGCGGATCGTCGGGTGAGCGCTGCCGGCAGGCGGAGGGAAGCGATCACCTGTGGTAGAGATGCGAGCAGCAATCGACTTGACAGGGTTTCAACATGGGCGAGGAGTACCGCACCGCCAGCGACAGCATGGGCGAGATGCGCCTACCGGCGCATGCCCTATGGGGGTCGCAGACCCAGCGCGCGGTGGAGAACTTTCCGGTATCGGGGGAGGGGGTCCCGGCCGAGGTCGTGCAGGCGCTCGCGCTCGTGAAATGGGCCTCGGCAACCGCCAACGAGGAGTCCGAGGTCGTTGACGCCGGGCTTGCGAAGGCGATCCGGGAAGCCGCTGAGGAGGTCGTACGCGGGGACCACGATGAGCAGTTCCCGGTCGACGTGTTCCAGACCGGCTCGGGAACCTCCACCAACATGAACCTGAATGAGGTGATAGCGAACCGGGCCGGCCAGCTGCTCGGTGATGAGCTGGGCTCCTCCCGCGTCCATCCCAACGACCATGTGAACGCGAGCCAGTCGAGCAATGACGCCTTCCCGTCGGCCGTTCACATCGCCGCAGCTGAACTCGCAGGCAGCCAGCTGCTGCCCGCCCTCGAGGCCCTTGCAGACACCTTGCGGCAGAAAGCCCGGGAGTGGGTCGACATCACGAAGCCGGGCCGTACCCACCTCATGGACGCGGTTCCCATCACACTTGGTCAAGAGTTCGGCGGCTACGCACGCCAGATCACGCTGGGGATGGAGCGGGTACGGCGGGCCCTCGAGTCGGTCTATGAGCTGCCACTGGGAGGCACGGCCGTCGGCACGGGCCTGAATGCCCCGCCCGCGTTCGCATCTCGGGCCATCGGTCTCATCGCCGAGCGCACCGGCCTGCCATTCCGGGAGGCTGAGGACCACTTCGAGCAGCAAGGCGCACGCGATGCTCTCGTGGACTTATCGGGCTCACTGAAGACGGTGGCGGTCAGCCTCTTCAAGATCGCCAATGATGTGCGCTGGTTGTCCTCAGGGCCGCGGACCGGTTTGAACGAAATCAACCTACCGGCCATCCAGCCGGGCTCATCGATCATGCCGGGCAAGGTCAACCCGGTGATCCTCGAGTCCGTGCGTCAGGTGGCCGCCCAGGTCATCGGCAACGATTCGGCGACCACGGTCGGAGGTCTGGCGGGCGAACTCGAGCTGAACGTGATGATCCCCCTGATGGCCCGAAACGTCATCGAGTCCCTGAAGCTGCTGGCTGCCGTCAGCAGGCTGTTTGTGGACAAGTGCCTGCGCGATGCGACGGCAACCGCGATGGGCCCGCGGTATGTGGAGCGGTCGCTCATGTCGGTGACCGCCCTCGCGCCGGAGATCGGCTACGAGCGCGCAGCCAGACTCGCGAAGCTCGCGACTGAGCAGGACAAAACCCTGCGCGAGGTCGCCCTCGCGGACGGTGTCGACGAGGCGACCGTTGATCGTGTGCTCGATCACCGCCGGATGGCGGAAGGCGGCATCCTCTGAGCGCCAGAACAGCCGATGGGCCAGTCGAGCCGACAACCGAGTCTATGCGTCGTACGACAAAGACGCGGTGCGACCGCGGCTCGTGCTCGCTATCGTCGGTGTCCCTGCGACCGAGGGTGACTGAGGCCCGGTCCGTCTGCGGAGAGACTTCTCCCCTCGCAGGAAGCGTGGACGGCAGGGGAAGGACCTAGTGTTGCAGTACCTGGTCAAAGGCGACCCGGAATCGGAAGCAGCCGTGAAGCCAAACCAGGGCGAAGTCGTAGGCAGTTGTTACGGTTTCGCGGTGTCCTCGCCGCTCAGGTTCCAATTTCTGCGGCCAGCGAACGGCGGCGTCCCCCTTCACATCTCCGAGTGGCAACCTGACGGGGAGACCGACATCCCCTGGGACCTGGAGTGGCCACCCGGTCCGGGACGCGAGCTCCATGCCGGGGTCCGCGTCCGTCCGGACCACGACGTTTTTTGGACCCACCAGGAG
>JALZEO010000100.1 GCA_030862025.1 Actinomycetota bacterium
CGACCCCACGGCCTGGTGCTCATCCCCGGCTCCGCCGGCAGAGGTCACCTCGCGCGCGTGAACTCCCCACGCACCTTGCAGGAGAACCTTCGCGAGGTTGAACGCTCGAATGTCCGACGATTGCCGGCTCGTTACCAATGCCCGTGTTCAGGACGGTAGCGCCCGGCAGGTTGAGGTTGTTCGCAACATCGCCCTGACCCGGCAGCCGCCAGGGGGACGGCGCAGGACGGCTCGCCGAACCACCAGCTTCAGGCAGGCCAGGTCCGGGTCGGTGGCAGTACCGCGCTAGCGTCGTAGCAGGTTGGAGCCATCATCGAGGAGGAGCGATGTCTACGATCTATGGCCGCTTGCACGCTGCAGGCGGTTTGGCTCCCGTGATCGCTCGGGTGATCGTCGGCGGGATGATGTTCTTTCATGGGCTGGACAAGCTCAACAGCGGCGTGTCCGGCTTCTCGCGGGGCCTGGCCAATAGGGGCGTGCCTCTAGAGGATGTTGCTGCTTGGGGGGTGACGCTGCTTGAGCTGGTGGGCGGATTGATGCTGGTGGTGGGTTTGCTGTCCAGGGTGATCGCGGCGCTGATGACGGTCGAGCTGATCTTCGCGATCGCCCTGGTCACCGGGTCGAGAGGGCTGATCGCGGAGGAAGGCGTCGGGTTCGAGCGTGACCTGGCCTACATCGCCTCGTTCCTGGTGGTGGTGCTGCTTGGACCGGGCCGCCCCTCGCTCGACCATGTGTTGCGGATTGAGCGCAGGGCAGCGGTCGCGGCCCATACCTAGCCGTCCTACTGTCGGGGACATGACGGCGGCAGCGGTATTTTCCGAGACCCAGCGTGCCCCTCGCCACCTCTCAAGAGAGCGCTTCAACGCAGCAATTGCCGGTGAGTTCGAGCTCGTTACGACTCAGCCCCTGCTCGACGAGCTTGTGCGCGTGCTGCGGTATCCGAAGCGGGAGCGCATCACTACCAACACCCTGTGACGTGAGGTATTCGTGATTGAACTGAAGACGGCTGCGGAGATCCAACGCATGCATGTGGCCGGGCGTTTCGTCGCCGAGGTGCTCTCCGAGGTCGGCCAGCTCGCCGACGTGGGTGTCAACCTGTTGGACCTGGAGCACCACGTGCGCGGCATGATCAAACGGTGCGGGGCGGAGTCGTGCTACTGGGACTACGCGCCGTCCTTCGGCAAGGGCCCGTTCCGCAACGTCATCTGCCTGTCCGTCAACGACGCCGTCCTGCACGGCTTGCCCCACGACTACACACTGCGCGACGGGGACGTGCTCACCGCGGACCTCGCAGTCAGCATCGACGGCTGGGTGGCCGACTCGGCGCGCACGGTCGTCGTCGGGACCGCTGCCGAGGAGGACCTGCGGATCATCCGCGCCACCGAGGAAGCGTTGGAGGCGGCGATCGAGGTGGCGCGTCCGGGCAACCGCCTGGGTGACATCTCTGCGGCGATCTGGGCGGTGGCCCGCGACTACGGCTATCCGGTCAATAACGAATTTGGTGGCCACGGCATCGGCCGCACCATGCACGAGGAGCCCCATGTTTCGAACAAGGGTCGGGCAGGGCGCGGCCTTACGCTCCGGCCGGGCCTGACTCTCGCGCTCGAACCTTGGTTCGCCCGTACGACCGACCGGATCGTCTACGACGCCGACGGCTGGACCATCCGGTCGGCGGACGGCTCGCGCACTGCCCACTCCGAGCACACGGTGGCCATCACCGAGGACGCCCCCTTGGTGCTCACCCGGCGTGAACCGGAGAACCCAGCAACGCGGGGTGATTCCGCCAGTCGGCTATCCACGAAGGACGCCTAGATCGCCCTGTTCAACCGATGCCGGCCCGATCGAACGGCGCTGGTGACAACTAGTGTGCCCGGGTGGCAACGGTCGTGCTCAGTCACATCGGCCCAGTACCTCCGTAATCCCGGCGACGGGAGGGGGCCTATGGTGTCCGTCCACGTGCTTCGCCACACCTGTCTGACCCGGCTGGTGCGGGGCGGGGTGGACCTGGTCACGGTGGCCGAGCTGGCGGGCCACCAGCGGCTGGAGAAGACCCGCCGCTACACCCTGCCCCAGAAGCGGACCGTCAGGCCGCCATGGAAGCCCTACACGTGGACTACTGACCTCGGCCGAACAGTAAGCGTGCAGCGGTGAGTCGAGTATGGTGGGTGGCTCGAGCCGTGTGATAGCAGCTCCAGGTTGCCCGGATCGTCAAGATCGTTGCACCCATGCGGGGTAGCAGCCTCAACGCGAGGTGATCGAGGAGGTTGACCGCGAGCGCGCCGACGGAGTGGTCTAAACCTGACCCCATTTCCGTAGCGTCCACGGGCTTCAGGCGGGCTCAGCGGTAGAAGCGCTCTTCGAGGCTGCGTCGAGTTCCCCCAATGGGGGTGGCAAGCGCGGTCAGCCAACGCGAAGACACCCTCGCGTCTAGCTCTTCATCTTCCTGGTGTCACGCGGCTCCAGGAACGGCTCCTCCTCGGGGGGGTGCCCCGCCTCGATCTGCCGCCCACGCTCGAGCTCGGCGTTGAACTCAGCACCTAACAGCACGGCAATATTCGAGATCCAAAGCCAGACGAGGAAGATGATCACCCCCCCGAGTGCTCCATAGGTCTTGTTGTAGGAGCCGAAGTTGGCCACGTAGAAGGCGAACGCGGCCGAGGCGACGATCCATACAATCACCGCGATAATCCCTCCGGGGCTTATCCAGCGGAAGGCGGGCTGCTTGACGTTAGGGGAGGCCCAGTAGAGGAGGGCGAACATGACGCTGATGATCACCAGCAGCACGGGCCACTTGGCGATGTCCCAGATGGTGACGACCGCGCTGCCCAGTCCCAGCAGCCGGCCGATGCGGTCGGCCAGGCCGCCGGTGGCCACCACCGCCACCGCGGATGCCGCCAGCAGGACCATGACGAGCACGGTGACCGCGATCCGGATCGGCAGGGTCTTCCAGAT
>JALZEO010000049.1 GCA_030862025.1 Actinomycetota bacterium
GGCGGCAACAGAGTGGCGCCCAGGCCGCGCGGGGTACGGTGACCGCGACCACGAATTCGGATCGCAGGCAGGCACCCGGCATGAGGAGCCTGCGAGCGGGCCTGGGGCGGCCAGTTGCACGAGCACGGCGAGGGATGCTGCGATCGAGAGCGGTCCCATCTTTCTTCAGAGCGGGCCGCCCCCTCATCACGGGCCTCCTCCTACTCAGCCTCGTCGCCGTAGCCGCACGGCTCATCTCTGAGGAGTCGCCGGCGCAAGAGGGTGCGCAGAAGAAGCTCGCCGCCGCACCCCAATACGGACAGGTCGCCGATCGAATCGCCCGCGGCTGGATGCGCTGGCAGCTGCCCGACGGGAGGTTCCGAGACTACATCTCGGGACGAAAGACCGCTGCATACGGGGCCGCGATGATCGGCTACGCGATGCTCAGGGCGGGGGAGCGATCAAACGACCCGCGCCTCGTCCGTGCGGGGGTGCGCGCGGTAACCGCACAAACCCGTCGCTTTGGCCTGAAGTTCGGCGTCTTCGATCTGCTTGTCCTGAGTGAGGCATACCGCTTCGGCCGAAGCCGCCTCGCAGAGGACCCAGCGTTCCGCGAGGCCCGCTCCCGCTGGAGGCGCGTTCTCCGCAGCGTCGGGTGGCCCTATATCGGCGAGGGCGCCTACCAGTGCGTCGTCGATCCGGAGTGCTTCCACAACCATGAGGCGGTTGAGGCGGCGGCGGACACGGTCGCACTCGGAACCGGAGTGGAGTCGACCACACCGGGCAGCAAGCTCGGCGATCGCGAGGCGCTCGGCGACAAGGTCCGTTTGACGGTTGGGGATCAAGCCCCGACGGTCGTCGGCGGGGCCGCCCGGTCCTCCGGTCCGGGGCCCCGACGATCGCTCGGTCTGCTCTCGGACACGCCTACCTACCCGCTCGCCTACCACGCGCTCTCGACGGCGATGCTCGGCCGCGCACTGCGCAGTGGGCCAACATCGCCGGCCGGCGGGCGCCTCGCCTTCAGACGAGCAACGGAGTCGTTGGCCAGTCTCATGGGACCGGACGGCGACGTGGCTTACATCGGACGCCGCCAGCAACACGCCTGGGCGCTCGCTGCCGCAAGCTATGTCGGCGAGGCGGCGGCGAACGAGTTCCGGACAGCACGGGACCGCGCGGCGCGCTTCGAGACCCTCGGGAGGCGATCGCTCGGGCGGCTCCTCAGGGTGCACGGCTTCGGACCGTCGGGCATCGACGCCGTCCCCCGGTTCGGCCCTGGCACTCGAAGCTACGTCGGCACCGACGCCGACAACGTCACCGCGAGCGGCCTCACGGCATATCTCCTGAACCTCGCCGCTGACGAGGCCGCCACCGCCCCCACCGTCCCGCCGGCCCCGCTGACCGCCGACCGCGATGGCTTCTTCCTCGACCCGAGCCAGGCGCGCTTCGCAGCCGTCAGACGAGGGAGCGTCTGGTACGCCGTCCACGCCGACCAGGACGGGTTCAGCGACAGCCGTGGCGACTTCGGGCTGGTCGCCGTCAAGCGACGCGTGTCCGACGGCAGGTGGGTCGATCTTCTTCGCCCGCGTCCGCTAAGCGGGCCCCGAAGCGCTCAGGCCGGCCCGGCGATCGTCACGCCGGGCTCAGAGCGGCTGCTCTTCTACGGTACGAACCTGGAGGTCCGTCCCCGCGGCGTAGTGGCGATCCAGGGCGAGTTCGCCGGAGTGACGGAGAGCCGTCCGGCGACCGTTCTCTTTGTTCCCGTAGCGGACGGCGTGCGCGTGCTTCTGCCCGTCCGTGCCGGCGACATGGTCGAAGCGACGACCTTCCTGGACGCGAGCGAGGCTCGACGGCAGGCCGAAGGAGTTGCCGACCGCTCGATGCGAGCGTCCTTTTCACAGCCCGCGTCGGACGTCTCGCTCGAGTCAGGGTTCGCGTCTTGCTGCGACAGCCGACTCGTTGCCGCAACCATGCGCGTCCGCGCCTCGAGGAACGAGCAGCTCTCGTACATCGTCCGCGCGCCCGACATCCGCTAGCTCGCCAGAAGGAGACCGCTTCGCCGACATCGGGCTTGCCCGCCCGTCGGTGGACCCAGGACCTTCGACGCCACCGACGGTCGCTCGCGTGCGCTCGTCTCGGGGCTGCCCCCGCCCCCTAACGCTCCCTGATCCGCACAGCGTCGGCGACCACGTAGCCCGGGGCGCTCGTTCGGCGCGAGACGAAGACCGACTCCCGGTCGCCGGCAGCCAGCGGATGGACCCCGAGCGAGACCCAGCGCCCGCCACCCGTGCGCTGGTCGATTCGTCGCCAGCGCACGCCCTCGGTCGTCCTCACACCGATCGGCGCGGCGGCCGAGTAGCCGCTATGGGCGGGGTACCAGACACTGACCCCGTAGCTG
>JALZEO010000145.1 GCA_030862025.1 Actinomycetota bacterium
CACACGAGGTAGCCCTTGTCCTCGCAGACCATGTCCACTCTGAATCTCCCCCTTTGTCTGGGCGGAACTGCAAGAAACGCCCGAAAACTCCACGACAGTCAAAGCGCTTATCAGCCCAGGATCCGGCCGTCTCCAGGAGAAAATAGGCCCGTCCATCGTTCGACGACAGTCGGCTCGTGTCGGGGTCATAGAGCTGCAGACGAAGGCGCCTCCGAACACAAGGAGACCCCCGACAGTCGGAGCGGGGAGGACGAAGTCGTGCTGATGCTCACGCGTCGCTAGCTACGGCTGTTAGAGATGTCCGATCGGCGTGTTCACGCCTCACCCCTTGGCAACCGACCCGGCCCCTCCTAGGGTTCGCGCGTTACGGCGATGCCGACCAGGAACGCGGTGGGAGTCCGCGGCGGTCCCGCCACTGTGATCGGGGAGTGAGCCTCTGGGGCGTCGGCGAGGCCCGACGTAGGGAGCGGCCACCGGCGGTTGTCCGGGAAGGCCGGAGGCGCGAGCGTTGATCCGGGAGCCAGGAGACTGGGGCGTTGCCAAGGGGGCCAGCGGGCCGAGGAGCCCGAGAAAGGCGCGCTCAATGCAGCATCCGGGGTTCCTGTGGCGGCCAGGCCATAGCCTGCTACGCGGCGTCCTCCAGAGCTCTCTGCTTGTCGTGGGGGCACTGCTGGTGACCTATGCCGTGCTGTTCGATCAGGGGAGGCTCACCGCAGGCCAGAGCCTCTTCCACGAGGTCTTTCACGACGCTCGTCATCTGCTTGGGATCCCCTGCCACTAGCCGCAGCGTGGCCTCCTCATCGAGAACCACCTGATGCTCGCGTCCAGTTTGCGCCGGGGACTCGTGGCGGGCCTGCTTGGCGGGCTCCTCGCCGGACTCTTCGCGTTCCTCATCGGCGAGCAGCCTCTCGAGCAGGCCGTCCGGTTGGAAGCGGCTGATGCGCGTCCCGTCGGCTTCGTCGATGGCCTCAGCGCAGGTGACGGTCCCAGCCTTCCGGCGGTGACCAGCCGCGCCAACCCGGGTGACCGGAGGGAGGACGAGGACGTCGTCGTCTCGCGTCGCACCCAGCGTTTCGGTCTGCTCGCTGCCACGGCTATCGTCGGGGTCGCCCTCGGTGGCATGTTCGGGGTCACCTTCAGCGCGGTTCGCGGGCGATTCAGGACCCCGAGCCTGTGGATGGCGAGCCTGCAACTGGGGGTGGTGGGGTGGCTCGCCGTAGCGCTGCTGCCCTCGCTCAAGTATCCCGCCAATCCTCCCGGGGTGGGCGCGCCAGCCACCGTCGGCTCCCGCAGTGGCTGGTACCTCACGGCCATCGTCCTGTCGCTGGCAACGGCGTTGGCGACGTGGGCGGTCGCGCGCAGTCTGCGATCCAGAGAGGCTCCGGTCGTGAAGCGACATCTGCTCGCTGGTGCCGTTGCGGTGGCCGGAGCTGCGCTCGTCGCGGCGCTGCCGCCGTCCACCGATCCTGTCGACGTGCCCGCGGCCCTGCTGTGGAGCTTCCGCCTCAGCGCCTTCGGAACCTCGGCGGTCCTGTGGCTCGGGCTCACGCTCGTGTTCGGACTGCTCGGCGAACGGGCGGTCCGCCGGGGTGCCGCATGACGAAACCCACCCGAGTCCTACTCGTGCGCCATGCCCCCACCTCCTCGACCCGTCGGGCGGCGTTTCCCGCGGACGAGGAGCTCGACGCGCGGGGACGGGTGGAGGCAGCCACCCTCCGCGGCACCTTGCCGCGGGTGACTGCCCTGACGAGCCCGGCTCGACGAGCCTCGGAGACGGCCACGCTCGCCGGGTTCCGTGAGGCCACGGTCGAACCGGCCCTGGCCGAATGCGGCTTCGGGCGCTGGTCGGGGCGCACCTTCAGAGAGGTGCAGCACGACGATCCCGACCACTTTGCAGCCTGGCTGGCAGACCCGGAAGCTTGTCCCCCCGGAGGCGAATCCATCGGCAGGCTCGTGTCGCGAGTGGCTGGACTGCTCGAGAGCCTGCGATCCGGTCCGCCGACCCTTTCCTTCACCCATGGAGGCCCCATCAAAGCCGCGATCGTGTACGCGCTCGAAGCGCCGATGGCGGCGGTGTGGCGCGTGGACGTCGCGCCGTGCTCGGTGACCGAACTGCATTCGCGGCGCGAGGGGGGCTGGACTCTGGCCCGGATGAACGTCCCGGCCGCGGCCTTCGTGACGGCGGGGAGAGTGTCCGCATGAGGCAGTGGCGGGGCCTGACGCAGGGTCGTGGCCCGGGCGGCGGCGGGATGGCCACTGGTCTCGCGCTTGGCTACGTCGCCGATCTCTTGCTCGGCGACCCGGTGCGAGGTCACCCGGTCGCGGGCTTCGGGCGTCTCGCGCTCGCAGCCGAGGATCTCGTCTATCGGCCCACCCGGACGGCCGGCGCCGCCTACGCCGGTCTGCTCGTGGCAAGTGTGACCGCAGGGGTTGGCGCACTTCACCGGGCGACAGCTCACAGACCCGCCGCGCGTACAGCCATCAGCGCACTCGTGACATGGACGGCCCTGGGCGGTCGCAGTTTGCGTCGCGAGGCCCGAGCGGTCGCGGCACTCACCGTCGCCGGTGACCTCCACGCCGCCCGTCAGGGGCTACCCGCGCTGTGCAGCCGCGACCCCGAGCCGCTCGACGAGAAGGGTCTCATCCGCGCTGCCATCGAGTCCCTGGGCGAGAACACCTCCGACGCTGTCGTCGGCCCCCTGGTATGGGGCACGCTCGCCGGACCGGCGGGTATCGCCGCACACCGGGCGGCCAACACCCTCGACGCGATGGTCGGTTACCGAACTCCCCGTTACCGTCGCTTCGGTACAGCCGCCGCGCGTCTCGACGACCTCCTCAACTTCGTTCCAGCTCGGGTGACGAGCGTGCTCACGGCTGCGCTCGCTCCGGCGGTGGGCGGCTCAACTGCTCGCACGTTCGCGATGATTCAGCGCGATGGCGGTCACCATCCCAGTCCGAACGCCGGGCTCACGGAGGCGGCCTTCGCCGGTGCGCTCGAGGTTCGCCTCGGCGACGACGAGGTCTGCTACCAGGGTCGCGTCATCCGGCGTCCGGCGGTCGGCGATGGCCCGCCGCCCTCATCGGTCGACGTCGAGCGGGCGGCGCGACTGTCTGCCCTGGTCGGCACCACCGCCGCCGTGTTGGCGGTGGCCAGCTTCCTGGGCGCTCCAGCAGCCCGACGGGCGGTAGCACGCGGCATGGGGAAGAGGGGCAGCCTTTGAAAGGGGCGATCCTCGTCGGAGGCACCGGGTCGGATGTCGGCAAGAGCGTCATCGTCGCCGGCCTGTGCCGGTGGCTGGCCCGCGCTGGCGTGAAGGTGGCGCCGTTCAAGGCCCAGAACATGGCGCTGAACTCGGCGGTCACCGCGGACGGCGCCGAGATCGGCCGCGCGCAGGCGATGCAGGCCGCCGCCGCCGGCGTCGCCCCCGAGGCCGCG
>JALZEO010000189.1 GCA_030862025.1 Actinomycetota bacterium
GACACCTACCGAGTGGCAGTTCCTCGAACTGCTCGTGCGCAACCCCAACAAGCTCGTCACCCAGGGACAGCTTCTCACTCAGATTTGGGGACCCCAGTACAGCGGCGAAACCCACTACCTACGCGTCTACATCGCCCGCATACGCCACAAGCTCGAATCCGACCCGCCACAACCCCGCTACTTCCTCACCGAACCCGGGATGGGATACCGCTTCGTGTACCGAGATCACCGAACGACGGCTGATCGGCTTTTGAAGTCGCCTGTCGTCAGGTTCGGTCGAGGGGCGACGGGTGAGCAGACGATGGGTTGAAGCATTGGGGACGTCGACTGGTCGGCGCACCGCGCCTTCTCCCAGCGAGCGGGGCACGCCGGACTATCGACATCGACCCTGAGGCCGTCGCGATCCTGCGTGAGTGGCGCCACCGTCAGCTAGAGGAGCGGTTGGCGGTCAGGCCTGTCTGGCAGCTGTATTCACCGGCCCTTACGGCAGCAGGCTGGATGAGCACGTCGTCAGCCAGCAGATGTGCGCCCCATAAGCAGGAAGACCGCCCCTGAGGGCGGCCCTGCACAGCCTCTGACCTGTGATTTCGTAGTAGCGGGGGCAGGATTCGAGGTAGTGCCAGTCGTCGTCGACGCTGCCAAAGTCATGACGATGTCAGCCATGGCGGTCTCCTCGCGTCAAAGTTCAGTGTGCCGGAGCCGGCTGACGATGACTACTCATCCGGGGCGGGCTTCGAAGATGCTGGCGACTACTCATTCGGGTGGGCGTCGAGGACGCGGGTTGGGCCTGGGCTCGTCGAAGCATCCGAGTAGTCGGACAGGGGTCTCGTCGTCGAGGTCGCGGAGGAGAATGTCGTAGTGGTAGAGCAAGGTGAGGGTGCGGCGCAGTTCAAAGCCCACCTGTCGGAGCGTGCCGACGGTAGTGGTGCGGATTGCGTAAACACACGATCCGATCTCCGGCCTGGAACTGGACCCCGTCGACCTCCACAGGGGACCGGTCAGCTGACCGGCGGCGACCAGACGAGCGCGGGCGCGGGCGTTGAGATCGGCCACGTCCGTCCGCCGCAGCGCCACCATCACGCCGGGTTCGCCGCCCATCGTCTCGTAGGCGTGTGCCCAGTCCGCGACCAGCTGGCCGCGCGCAGCTTCGGCGCTGTCGGCCAGTGTGATCCGCCCCGCCCGCTGGTAGGCGGCCACCGCGGTGGCGACGTCACCGTGGCGCAGTTCGTCGAGCGCCGCTGCCTCCCAGGCTTCGGCTTGCCGTCGGTTGTTGGTCAACTCGACGGCGTCCAGCCGCCGTGCGAGTGCTCGGAAGAGGCCGCCGGCGTCGATCTCCGGCAGCTGGTGGTGGTCGCCAACGAGCACGACCTTCGCGTTCGCGTCCGCGGCGTGGTCGAGCAGGCGGACGAGTTGGCGGGTGCCAACCATGGCGGCCTCGTCGACGATCAGGACGCCGCCGGCGGGAGGCGGCTACCAGGCTGGTCGCGGCGATCAAGGGCGGCGAGCAGCGAGTGGATGGTGTAGCTGTCGATGCCCGTGCCCGCTTCCAGCTCCGCGGCGGCGCGGCCCGAGAGGGCTGCACCCAGCACCCGGTGACCGCACGACTGCCAGGCCTCACGAGCGGCGTCGAGCGCGAAGGTCTTGCCGGCACCGGCCTTGCCGACCACCACATCGACGCCTGCGCCAGAGCTGGTAAGGCGGCGGACAATTTCGTCCTGGTCCCCACCGGTCGTCGGACGCCGCCGCAGGATCTCATCGACCGCTTTGTTGTCCACTACCGCGATGCCGGCAGCCCCGCGACGATCGGCCAGCTCGAGGGCGTGCTGTTCGAGTGCCAGCAGCTGGGGGGTGGAGTAAGCGCTCGCCCCTCTCGGCGTGCACCACGGTGCCGTCGCCGCGACGGATCACGTCACGGGCGTCGAGGCGCCGGGCGAAGTCCAACGCGACCACTCGCCCGCCGCTCCAGCAGCGCGTCAGCCAGCCACTCGACCTGCTCGACGCTCGCCCCCGCCGCGTGCGAGCATCGTCGGGACCGAAGGGCACGTGAAAGGAGATCAGCATCTCGGTGCGCTGCTCGATAGGAAGACCCACAGAATGCGTCCCCCGTCAGTAACGTTCGACAGAGCGACACCGATCGCGATCTCGTCCTCGCGAGCTTTGTCCTTCGGCGCCATGTGGTCGGGCGGTGACACATGCCTGTGTAGATCTGCCATCCGCGCCCCGTCCACATTGGAAGGTCGCGGGCCAGCAGCAGGTGCACGGTGCCGCGGGCCCCGGGTCCTGATCAGAGTGCGTTCTTGCCCCAGCGCCTCCCGGACGTCGATCCGGATAGCACCTAGGCGCTACCGCGCCATTACCGAGCTGCGCCGCCTCCTCGTCGGTGGGTGGCGTTCATCAAGTCCTCGAGTCACCTATCGTTTCCTCCTAGTCGCGCTGTCCCGGAGCGTTCTTGGGCAGCTTTCACTGCGTGAAACGTCGCGTCTGGTGGTCCTGTGAGGTCCATGAAAGGCGTTTCTCGACAAACAGGGTGCCTCTCAGTGACCTGTGAGGCGCACAGGCCAGTGCTCGTCGTCGGGTAGCTCCATGCCGAGCTCATGGGCGATCGCACGCGCTTGACGGTCGAGCTCGCTGGCTCGCTCCTCGTCGTCGGGTCTTCCGCGGGCGCGCAGCATCCGGGCGTAGCCGGCCTGGGTGAGAGCGACGAGTGGGGGAGAGCCCAATCGCTTGTGATGAGTGAGTGCAGACTCAAAATGGGCTTCGGCTTCATCGAAGCGACCGAGGACGGTGGCAAGGAGCCCTTGGCTGCGGGAGACGGACCCGAAGTTGACGTGCGCCCGGTCGCCCACGGCCAGCCGGTCGGCGTAGGGACGCAGCAACTCGTAGAGCTGGATGACCTGGGAGGTGTCGCCGACGTACGCGGTCACGTCCGCTGCGCACACAAGGAAGGTGAGCCAGACGACATCGCGTGGAGCGCGGGTGTAGTCGTCGTAGCCGGCTTCCTCGAGCCAGGCTCGGGCCTGGTCCGGCAGGCCGAGCCGCGCGTAGAACGAGGCAACTATGACCTTGCCGCCCGAGGCCTGCGGTTGGGCCGTCAGGTCGGGCAAGGCACCGGCCACGAATTCGTCGAAGTCTTCGGCCCGTCCGCGCAGGAAGATGAGCATCCCCCCCTGGTTTACCTTCATCGAGTCCGCAGCGGGATCGCCTGCCTCGTGTCCGATCCGGTAGGCCTCCTCCACGAGCCGCTGCGCCTCGGCGAAGCGGCCCTCGAGGGCGGCTCGCATGGCCCGCCAGACAGTGGCATCCCGCAGGTGGAGGGGGTCGTTGACGCGCTCGGCCAGTTGTGCATGGCGCCCGATCTCCTCGGACGCCGCCTCGACCTGGCCGCCCGAGAGCAAGTCGACGAGCCGCCAGCCCCGGCCACGCAGCTCCAGGTCCCAGTCGCCGACGCGCTGCGCGATCTCGACGACCAGGGTGGCGTCGTTCAACTGCTGCTCGAGGTCGTCGGGGCCGCCGAGTGTGTGGCGGGCGCGGAGCACCTCGGCCAACGCGGTGTCGTCGCCCACCTGGCGGGCTTCTTGTACGGCGGTCTCGATCAGCTCCCGCCGCCGGCGGGGGTCGGGGTCGTAGTGAAGCGCTTGGGCGAGGCGCGCCATGACCCGCGCCCGCAGCGGGCCCGACTCCTCGTCGAGGCGGGCAAGGGCGTCCTCGAGGAGGTGTCGCAGGGTCTCGTCGATCCCCCAGATGTCGGAGGCCTTGCCGTAGCCGAGCGCGGCTTGGGCCAATGCGTCAGCACCCTGAAGGTCTCGGGCGAGGCCGGCAGCCTGCTCAAAGGCGGACTTCGCTCCAGGGATGTCGCCGTTTGCCCGGCGTGCCTCTCCCAGGGCGAGCAGGGTGGCGAGCCGGAAGCGCATGCCCTGGTCGTCATCCGCAGAGCGTGTGGCCTGGGTAGCGGCCTTGTCCAGCAAGACGAGGGCTTCGCGGTTCGCGAAGCGGCGCAGCGCCCGCTCCCCGGCCTCAAGCTGGTAGGGGGCGGCGCGGTCGGGCCGCCCTGCCTGCTCGAAGTGGCGGGCGAGCTGAGCCGCCAACTCCCCGCGACGTTGCGGATAGAGCCGCTCCAGCGCCTCCCCCACCAGCCCGTGCAGGCGGCGCCGCTCGCTTTTGAGCAGCGAGCCGTAGGCGGCGTCCTGTACCAGGGCGTGCCGGAAGGCGTACACGAGTTCCGGTCGGGCGCTCGTCAGCCGCAGCAGCCCCGCAGCCTCCAGTTGCCCCAACTGCCGCCCGGCAGGATCCGCGTCGGTCTCCCGCGTCGCCACCTCGTTGAGCAGGGCCGCGGGGAACTCGCGCCCGATCACCGCAGCGACCCGCAAAAGCCGCCGGGCGGCTTGGGGTAGACGGTCGATGCGGGCCAGCAGCAGAGCGTGAAGGTTGTCGGGGATCTCGGCCAGGGACGCCTCATCGAGGACCGCCTCGGGATGCTGGGGGAGACGGTCGAGCAGCGTGCGCACCAGCTCCTCGACGAACAGAGGATTGCCCTCCGCCTTCCCAGCGACGACATCGCTCAACCGGGGGGCGAGTCGGTGACCCAGGGCCAAGGTGTCCGCGAGCTCTCGCGCCGCTTGTTGGGGGAGCGGGCCGAGAGCCACTTCGACCAGGGACTCCCCGAAGCGGGTACGAACCTCGCCTAGCAGCCGCCACCCTGCAACGTCACGCTCGGGCCGAGCGGTGATGATCAGCAGCAGAGGGGTCTCGTCGACCACGGGCAGCAGCCGGGTGAGGAGCTCCACCGAAGACCCGTCCGCCCAGTGGACGTCCTCGCAGACCACCACCAGCGGCCTTTCGGCGGAAAGGCCACCCACCAGTTGGCGTAGAGCCGCGAGGTAGCGCGCCTGAACCGCGGAAGGCTCGAGGGCCTCCAGCCGCTGACGCTCCACGCCCTCCAAGGGCAGACCGAGCAGGTGGGCAAGCTCGGCGGCGACCGAGGGGTCGGCGCCGGACAGGTCGTCGAGAGTCTTGTCGAGCACCTCACGGGCCAGCGTGTCGTGCTCGCCCGCCGGGATGCCCACCAGGTCGCGCGCGACATCGACCAACAGGTGGTAGGCGAGGTTGCTGCCGAACGACAGACATCGTCCCCGGGCCCACTGCACCTCCCCGGCCATCTCGCTGGCGCGGGCCCGCAGCTCCCGCACAAGCCTGCTCTTGCCGATCCCGGGCTCACCAAGCACAAGCGCGGTACGACCGCGTCCGGCCATGACGGCAGCCAGCGACTCCTCAAGCCGGGACAGCTCGAACGTGCGGCCCACCAGCGGCGCGTCGAAGCCAGCACGGGCCGAGAAAGCATCGGGACGCAGGCCCATCACCTGGTAGGCCCGGACCGGCTCCTCTTTGCCCTTCACCTCCAGCAGGCCCACATCCTCCGCCTCGACCACGCCGGCCAC
>JALZEO010000125.1 GCA_030862025.1 Actinomycetota bacterium
GGCGCCCCTCGCGCCGGCGTCCTGGCGAGGGCGAGAGTCGGAGGTCGCGTCGTGGCCGACTATTCAGACACGCCGCTCGCCCGCAAGCTGGGTATGCGGGATGGCCATGTCGTGTATCTCGTTGGCGCACCTGCCGGGTTCCTGGAGCTCCTCGAGCCGCTTCCCGAGGTAACCGTGCGCAAACGCCTGTCCGGGCCTGTGGATGTCGCGATCGCATTCACCACGACAAAGGAACAGCTCACCAGTGCTTTCGCCCGGCTCGGCGAGGTGCTCACCCCCAGCGGTGGGCTATGGATTGCCTGGCCCAAGCGTTCCTCGAGGATGGTCACCGAGCTCGACTTCTCGACAGTCCAAAGAAGCGGCTTGGACGCCAGACTCGTCGACAACAAATCGTGCTCCATAGACGAGGATTGGCAGGCTCTCCGGTTTGTGCGCCGCCTCCGCGACCGCCCCAGACCGCCGAAGGGACGCAGTGGTGATACCCCAGGCTCCTAGAACCTCCCAGGCTGCTAGTTGTCAAGCGGCGAGCTGTTCGCGGTTCGTGGTACCTCCCCGGATGGAGTGGCCTCGAGGTGTGGTGGAGGCAGGGGTCGTTTACCCGAGTGCCCGTTCAAGGTCGGCGAGCAGGTCGTCGACGTGTTCGATGCCCACCGACAGCCGCAGAAGATCATCGGCGATCTCGAGCGGTGACCCGGCGACGGAAGCGTGCGTCATGGCGCCTGGGTGCTCGATGAGGCTTTCGACGCCTCCGAGCGACTCGGCGAGGAAGAAGAGGCGGGGCGAACGGGCGACGCGTAGCGCCTCGTCGCGTCCCCCCACGACGTGGAAGGAGACCATCCCGCCAAAATCGCGCATCTGTCGCGCGGCCAGTGAGTGTCCAGGATCGCCGGGCAGTCCCGGGTAGCGCACGTTGCGCACCCTCGGGTGACCTTCGAGGAGTGCAGCGATCTGCCTCGCGTTGCTGCAGTGGCGGTCCATCCGCAGGGCGAGCGTCTTCAGTCCGCGCAGGGTGAGCCACGTGTCGAACGGGCCGGGGACCGCACCGGCAGCATTCTGGAGGAAGGCGAGTTGTTCCCCGATCGACGCATCAGCACACACGGCGCCCCCCACCACGTCGGAGTGGCCGCCGATGTACTTCGTCGTCGAGTGGACGACGATATCTGCGCCGAGCTCGAGGGGTCGCTGGAGGTAAGGCGTGGCGAACGTGTTGTCAACGACGAGCCTCGCGCCACGCTCGTGGGCAAGGGTGGCGAGCGCGGTCAGGTCGCACACCTTGAGCAGCGGATTCGACGGCGTCTCGGTCCACAGCGCTCTGGTCGAGGACGTGAACGCCGTTGCGACCGCGTCGAGATCGGTGAGGTCGACGGCGGTGTAACGGAGACCGGAGCGGGTCAATACCTTCGTGACAAGCCGCCACGTGCCCCCGTACACGTCGTCGGCGAGCACGAGATGATCGCCAGGGTCGAGGAGGCGCAGCACCGCGTCGATCGCGGCCATCCCAGACCCGAAGGCGAGACAGCGCTCTGCCCCCTCGAGGCTGGCCAAGCACGTCTCGAGCGTGGTCCGGGTCGGATTTCCGGTGCGCGAGTACTCGTACCCGCTGTGGCGGCCGACCGAGGTCTGTGCGAACGTGGAGGTCTGGTAGATGGGGACTACGACTGCCCCTGTCGTTGGTTCGGGATCCTGACCGACGTGAATAGCGCGGGTCTCAAACTCCATGCGCTTCGGGCCGGAGTTCACTCGAGCTTGTTCCCCACCTCGCGGCCACCCATGAGCTACGTTCCGGCGCCCTGCGATGGTTTCGGTTCGGTCGGCGCCTGCTCTTTCGCAGCGCGCAAGTCGTCGGCGAGTCCCTCAAGCTGCTGCGACGGCATCTCACTGCGGATCTTCGGGAAGAGCTCATCCTCCTCCTCCTGGATGTGATGCAGGAGGTTCTCGGCGAACACCTCCACCTTCGCATCGAACTGCTCGTCGGTGGCGTCGAGCTGCTTGAGCTCCTGCATGATCACCTCGACAACGTGGTGTTCTTCGATCCCCTCACGGATGTGCTCGTCCAGTTCGGGGATGTGCTCGCGCACCGCCGGGTAGAAGGCTCGCTCTTCCATCGCCGAGTGCTGGACCACGACGGTGATGAGCTCGGCGACGAGGTCACGCTTCGCCGAATGGTCATCGGGGTCGACTTCCTCGTAGCGGTTGAGAAGTCCACGGAAATCTTCGTGTTCTGAGCGGATGAACTCGAGTGCGTCGACCATGCTCGTCCCGATCCTCGACTTCCTGCTGACCGTAGCCCAGGCAGGGGCAGGCGAGAGGAACGCTGGGCCATGGCTACCCGAAGGACGCCTGACACCGGCGGGAGGAGGTCAACGCCGAGCAGCGAGAAAGGCCAGAAGGTCGGCTCGGGTGAGCACGCCCAGGGGAAGCTCTTCGTCAATGACGACGACGGCCGGGCTGCCGGCGGCGAGGTCACTGAACACGTCGTCGAGTGGCGCGTTGACGGCAACGACAGGAAGAGGCGGCTGGAGCGCCTCGACGACGGGCCGCCGCATGACGCTCGGGTCACGTAGCACCGCGTCGAGCAGCGCGTTCTCCCTGATAGACCCGATGATGCCGCTGACCCCCTCCTCGTGCTCGCCCTCACGGAAGACCGGCATCTGCGAGACGCCATACTCCTTGAACAGCGCGATGGCTTCGGCAACGCTCTCGTAGGGGTGGCAATGGACCAGCGGTGGCAGGTCGACCGCTTTCATCCCGAGGACCTCCGCGACGGAGATCCTCCCGCCAGCCCGCTCCATGAAGCCATGCTCGGCCATCCAGGTGGAGTCGTAGATCTTCGAGAGGTAACTACGACCCGAATCCGGTAGGAGCACGACGACCGTCGCGTCTGCGGGGAGGTCGCCGGCGACCTCGAGCGCGGCCACAAGCGCGGTACCGCCAGACCCGCCTATGAGAATGCCCTCCTCACGGGCGCAGCGCCGAGCCATGAGGAAGGAGTCGCGATCGGACACGCGCACGTAGCGGTCGACGAGGCTGGGGTCGAAGGTTTCCGGCCAGAAGTCCTCGCCGATGCCTTCAACGAGGTAGGGGTGGACGTCTCCGGTGTAGATCGAGCCCTCCGGGTCCGCACCCACGACGAGGACCTCGGGCTTGTGATCCTTGAGGTAACGCCCGACGCCCGTGATCGTGCCGCCGGTGCCGAT
>JALZEO010000227.1 GCA_030862025.1 Actinomycetota bacterium
CCTGCTGCCCCCAGCGCAGGAAGACGTAGCGCTCGCGGTTGCGCTCGAACTCCAACTCGGCGTTCCGTCTGAAGGCCTCGGGTTGGCGCGCGAACTCGGCGATGATCGAGTGGTCGATGACGAGGTCGACGGGGACGAGCGGGTTGATGTGGTCGGGGTCGCCGCCCAGGCTGGCCATCGCGTCGCGCATCGCGGCGAGATCAACGAGCGCAGGGACTCCGGTGAAGTCCTGCATGAGCACCCGGGCAGGACTGAAGGCGATCTCACGGTCGGAAGCGACTCCAGGGTCCCACCGAGCCAGGGCGGCTACGTCCTCGGCCTGGACACTTGCCCCATCCTGGTGGCGTAGGAGGTTCTCGAGCAGGATCTTCAGCGAGAACGGCAGCCTCGTCACGTCCGAAAGGTCGGCCAGGACGTCGAGGCGGTGGATGGTGAAGGACCGGCCCGCGACCTCGAGGCTGCTACGTGACCCGAAGCTGTCTGTCACCCGTTCCTCCTGTTCGTCCAGCCTCACCTGTCACGAGGAGCCGTCGTTGCGCGGCCCAGGCTACGTCACAACTCAGGACACGGCCCATCGGTTCTCCATCGGCCATGGCCGCAGTGCTTGCTTTCGGTGAGGGAGCAGAAAGCCCTCGGGCGGCGACCAGGATTCCGGCTGGGGACGGGGTCACGGTTGGCGCAGCGGCACGTCTCTGGCCACGAGGTCGTCGTAGGTCTCTCGTTGGATGAGCGGGCGGACCTCGCCGTCTCGCACAATCACCGCGGCCGGCCTCGGCAGGCGGTTGTAGTTCGAGGCCATCGACTCGGTGTAGGCGCCGGTCGCCGCTACCGCCAGAAGATCCCCTGGCTGGAGGTCAGGTGGGAGCGAGGCGTTGGAGGCCACGAGATCCCCGGACTCGCAGTGCTTTCCGACCACGGTGTAGGGGGCGCGCCCTTCACCGATGCGGTTCGCGAGCGTGACCTCGTGCTCGGCACCGTAGAGGGCGGGGCGGATGTTGTCGCTCATGCCTCCGTCGACACTCGCGTACGTGCGGATGCCCGGCAGGACCTTCACCGTCCCCACCCGGTAGAGCGTCAGCGTGGACGGACCGACGATTGCCCGCCCGGGCTCGACGAACAGTCTCGGGGGGGCCAGCTCGTGGCGCGCACAGGCCTCTTCGACGGTCTTGAGCACCGCCGCCGCGAGGCGGTAGACGTCGAGGGGATGGTCCTCGTGGGTGTAACGGATGCCCATCCCTCCCCCGAGGTTGAGCTCGGTGAGTCCGACGTCGAGGCGTCTTCGGCAGTCCGCCAGAAACGACACCATGACCTCGGCGGCTGCCACGAACGCGTCGGTGCCGAAGATTTGTGAACCGACATGGGCGTGAGCTCCTAGGAGGGCGACGTGGTCGAGCGTGGCCGCTCGGGCCACCACCTCCTCGGCCAGACCGAGCGAGAGCGTGAAGCCGAACTTCGTGTCGTCGTGGCCGGTGCGGACGTAGTCGTGGGTATGGGCATCGATGCCGGGAGTGACCCGGATCCAGCAGGGAAAGGTGTGGCCGAGCTCGGCGCCGATCCGTTCCAGACGGCCGAACTCGTCGAAGCTGTCAACTACGACGCGTCCCACCCCGAGCTCCGCTGCCAGCCGGAGCTCCTCGTCCGACTTGTTGTTGCCGTGGAACAGGACCTGTCCCATGGGCACGCCCGCCACGCTGGCAGTGTGGAGCTCGCCGCCAGAGGCGACGTCGACCCACAGGCTCTCCTGGGTAACGAGCTGGAGTATGCCGACCGTGCACCATGCCTTTGAGGCGTAGGCCACCTCCGCACCGGCGAAGGCGTCGCGGTACGCCCGGCACCGACCGCGCAGATCCGCCTCGTCAACCACCCACAAAGGGGTCCCATGTGCCCGAGCGAGCTCGGTTGTCGGGACGCCGCCGACCTGGAGGACGCCGGAGGAGCCTCGCGCCGCGGTGGCTGGCCATGGCCCAAGACCGACCGGCCCGGCGCCCAAGGCACCATCTTCAGGCTCCGGCACGATCACATCCGCTCCGGTGCCGAGACCCGCAGCAGTGCGAGCGTGTTGGCGAGCACGCGCTTGGCGGCTACGGCAAGCCAGTAGCGGGCCCGCCCGATGTCCTCACGCACCCCCAGGACCCGACACTCGGTATAGAAGCGGTGGAAAGACCCGGCAAGGTTCTCGGCGTAGCGCGCGAGCCGGTGGGGGGCCCGCATCTCAGCGGCCTCGGCGACCACCTCGGGCAGCTCAGCGAGCCGCCGCAGTAACTCCACCTCGGTCGGCTCGGTGAGCAGGTCGAGTGCTGCAGCTTCGGGTGGGCCAGGCTCAAAGCCAGACTCGTCGGCGTTACGCAGGATGGAAGCGATGCGGGCATGTGCGTACTGGACGTAATAGACGGGGTTGTCCATCGAGGCGCGTACGACCTCGACCAGGTCGAAGTCGATGGTCGTGTCGATGCTTTGGCGCAGAAGGTGGTAGCGGGTGACGTCGACTCCGACTTCATCCACGACTTCATCGAGGGTGACCACGTCCCCCGCGCGCTTGCTCATGCGGACCGGCTCGCCCTCCCGTAGCAGGTTGACCAGCTGACCGATCCGGATCTCGAGGGATCCTTCGGGTATCCCAAGCGCGGCCGCGACGGCCTGCAGGCGCGTCACGTAGCCATGATGGTCGGCTCCGAGGAGATAGATCATGCGGTCGTAACCGCGGTCGCGCTTGTTGCGCAGGTAGGCACAGTCTGCAGCGAAGTAGGTTGGGCGGCCGTCGGAGCGGACGAGGACGCGGTCCTTCTCGTCACCCAACGCGCTCGTACGCAGATACATCGCCCCCTCCTGCCGGAAAGCCAGCCCGGCTTCGACGAGCGCTTCGACGGTTGCTTTCACCTCGCCTTCGTTATGGAGAGTCCGCTCAGAGAACCACACGTCGAAGTCCACTCCCAGGCGGTGCAGCAGTTCGCGGATGTGGGTGACCATGCGAGAGGTAGCCGCCTCGCTGACCCTTTCGACGACTTGGTCGTCCGACCCGAGGAAGTAGGCCCCGCCATGGGCGGAGCGCACCTCCTCGGCGATCTCCGCCACGTAGGCGCCGCGGTAGTGCTCGGCCGTCAGCGGCTGCCCCCGAGCCGCCCGCAGGACCGACTCCCCGAAGCGTCGGATCTGCTCCCCCGTATCGTTGAGGTAGTACTCGCGGTCGACGTCGTGTCCGTCCGCTTCGAGTAGGGCAGCGATGGAATCGCCCGCGGCCGCCCAACGGCCTGCTCCGACGTGAAGGGGACCGGTCGGGTTCGCGGACACGAACTCGACGTTGACCTGCTCGACCTCTTCCGGCGGCCGGGTGCGGTGGCCGAAGGTCTCCCCCTCGCGAAGAACCCGCCGGACGACGTCCTCGAAGTAGCGGTGGCTGAAGCGGAAGTTCACGAAGCCAGGCCCAGCGACCTCGATCTTCGCCACCAGCTCAGGGACCTCGAGTTTGTCTACGAGTCGCTCGGCAATCACGCGCGGCGGCTGCCTGGCTTCCCGGGCGAGGACAAGCGCCACCGGCGTGGCCCAGTCACCGTGCTCGGGCAGGCGAGGCCGCTCGAAGGGTGGGTCGGCTTCGGGCAGGCCCGCTGCGACGAGTGCGTCGCGAACCCGTCGCGCGAGGTCGGCGAGGAGGGGATCGATCTGTTCGGGTCTCACCATGTCCAGGAGCGTACTGGGATGGCAGGCGCCCACCGTCGCGCCCCGAGGCCTGCGCCACCCCTCCGGTGGTACCCTCGTCGCGCGCCACGCTCGTCGTTGCGATCGCCCCCGTAGCTCAGTGGATAGAGCACGGGTCTCCGGAACCCGGAGCGCAGGTTCGATTCCTGCCGGGGGCACGGGTCGTCGGGGTCGCCGTCCTGGGCCTGCTCAAGACGGACGTCTGTCGGCGAAGCGGTCACCCCTCGGCTGTGGCAGCGTCGATCTCGAGGACAACGACCTCGCCCTCGATCATAGACACGTCGCGGGTGGTCCAGCCCCAGCTGAAGGTTCGGGGGCGGCGTGGTTTCTGCCGGTCGGGCCATCCGTCGGCGTGTCCATCACAGCGGGGTCGGCACTCACCGGTCCTGGAGAAGGCCGAGCACGTTGCCGTCGGGGTCGGTGACGGTGGCCACCAGGCGGCCGCCACCGACGTCGTGCGCGCGCTCCTTCACGGTGGCACCCGCGGCGGTCACCTCGGCCAGCTTCGCCTCGAGGTCCGTCACGTGCCAGTAGGCCACCGGCGAGGTCATGCCCTGCGGTCCACCGCCCGGCACCAGGCCGATGTGCTGACCGGCGGCCTCGAAGCCGACGTAGTAGGACCCGTCGGTCTGCGGCGGTACGCCGAGCAGGGCAGCGTACACCGCCTTGGCCGTCGCCAGGTCGGACACGGGATGCAGCACGGTCTTGACTCCCTGGGTGGAAGAGCCCGTCATGTTCACTCCTAAAGCGGTGGCGATGTCCATGGCGGTCAGGCTAAGTGCGGCTCGGTGAGCGGCGCTTCTCGATTCCTGATCGGTCTGGTCACCTGTTTCGCCACGCACGGCGGCATCCCCGCTGTCGCGCGCGCCGCATCCCGCCGGTAGGTGCTGGGCGGCGCACCGACCAACTCGGTGAAGCGAGTGCTGAAGGTGCCCAGCGACGCGCAGCCGACCGCGAAACAGACCTCGGTGACGCTGAGGTCACCGCGACGCAGCAGCGCCATCGCGCGCTCGATGCGCCGCGTCATGAGATAGGCGTACGGCGACTCGCCGTATGCGAGCCGGAACTCTCGACTGAGGTGCCCGGCCGACATGTTCACGCCGCGGGCGAGCGCCTCGACGTCCAGCGGCTGCGCGTACTCCCGGTCGATCCTGGCGCGGACGCGGCGAAGCCGCGCGAGCTCGCGCAGGTGCTGCGCCGCGGCGGGTCTGGTGGTCACCTGTTTCGCCACGCAGGACGGCATCCCCGCCGTCGCGCGCGCCGCCTGGCGCCGATAGACGCTGGGCGGCACACCGACCAGCTCGGTGAAGCGACTGCTGAAGGTGCCCAACGATGCGCAGCCGACCGCGAAACAGACCTCCGTGATGCTGAGATCGGCACGGCGGAGCAGCGCCATCGCGCGCTCGATGCGCCGCGTCATGAGGTAGCTGTACGGCGACTCGCCGTAGGCGAGCCGGAACTGGCGGCTGAGGTGCCAGGCCGACATGTGCGCGCCGCGGGCGAGCGCCTCGACGTCCAGCGGCTGCGCGTACTCCCGGTCGATCAGGTCGCGAACGCGGCGCAGCCGCGCGAGGTCGTCCAGGTGCTGCGCCGAGGCGGGTCTGCTCGTCACATGCGAGATCGTGCCACATCGCGCCGGAGCGCTCAAGTCCGTTGACGTGGTGTAGCTG
>JALZEO010000240.1 GCA_030862025.1 Actinomycetota bacterium
GGATCGCACCCGGAGGCTGCTCACGTAACGTTGTTCGTAGATACGGCTGCGCAGCAGGCGCCCCGTGAGGAGGGCGAGCACCAAGCGGGCCCGCGACCCCGGTTGCTTGGCGCTGACCAGGCGGACGTCGAGTTGGCCGTCGTCGAGACGCACCCGGCGCCTCGGGGCGAAGCCGTCGGGCTGGTAGCGGCAGTTCCCGATGAAGATCATCCAAAGTGCAAGTTCTTCGCCGTCGAGCTCGACGAACACAGGCTCGGACCGACGTAGGACGCGCACAAGGGCGACGAGCATGGCGGGCCACTTGCCAAGCCGTTCCTCAAGCCGCTCCCGCGCGTCCACCAACTCGGCGTAACTCCCGAAGCTCGCGGTATTGAGAAACGGCCGGCCATCGATCTCACCGAGGTCCACGTCTGTGAGGTCACCCTGTCGGACCGCTTGCACCGCCTCGTCCACGGTGTCGAGACCCAGGTCACGAGCGAGATGATTTAACGTCCCCGCAGGGATCGCCATGAGCGGCAACTCCCGCTGATAAGCGACACCGGCCGCAGCGTTGAGTGAGCCGTCCCCGCCGGCCATCCCCAACGCCAGCGCGCCGTCGTCAGCGGCCCGCCGCAGGGCCGCCTCGAGGTCCTCGCCATCCTCAAGCTCAACCACCTGCGCGTCTGGAAGGCTCTGCCGGACGGTGCCGGCCACGTCACCGTCGAAGGCGCTGCCGGCTTGCGGGTTGACGAACACCACCAGGCCCCGGCCGGTCGGCGACGGCTTCGAGCCATCGGGGACGCGCGCCGGGCGCAGGTCGGCACTCGACTGTGGAGCCCCCGACCACAGCCAACGGCTCCCCAGGCCCGCCGCCACACCGATGCCCCCGCCGCTCACCACCCGTCCGAGGGGCAGGGTCGATGAGCGGGCTCGGACTGCCGTCAACAAGGCGGTCAACGAAGCGAAGGCGATGCCACCGATGGGGGATTCGACGGCCACACCGACAGCTGCGGCGGCACTGGCGGCCGTGGTCGGGTCAGGCACGAGCGACCGCCGGCGGCGATCCGATGCGCCCGACAGCCGCCACTGTCCTGGGTGGCGACGAGGGGTTGCAGCCGGGTAACGGGCGGCGGCGGCGGCGACCCTGGCCAGGGCGGAGGCAGCGACGGCGGCGAGCGCCCCGCGGGCGGCGCCACGACGAGCAAAGCGGCCTCCGACGAGCCCGAGCGCGACCAGCGCCAGGCACATCACCAGAGACGAACCCACCCGATCCGGCCGCTCCTGCTCGGGCTCCCGCTCCGTCGTGGTCACGAGAGCGGTCAACTGGGCGTGCCCGTACGCACCGTGGGGGCGACCCAGCTTTCCTAGGCCCTCAGGTCCGACCGTGATCTCCTTGCTGGTGCGGCGCCGCCGGGTTCAGGAACGCTCGGCGACGAGACGGTGCGCCACCATGGTGGCCCGCTTAGCGGTCTGAAGTTCAAGTAGGCCCCCCACTCCTAACCATGACCCACGAGCAGAATCGCGTAGTGCCGCAACGGACACGACTCCGCTGGCCGTCCGTCGGCGAGGTAGTGCTTGCGCTCGTCATGTCGTTCGGGTTCCCATGACATGGCTCGAGGTTGCCGTCCCCGGTCGCAGCGAGGAGCAGATACATGACCGATACTTCTGATATACCCGGCTACGACTACGGAAGCGAAACCGTCGCGGACTCGCCGGTGTCCGGCGACCAGCTGCAGTTGCTGCTGGACACCGTGATGTTCGATGACGACGACCGACAGGCGCTCCGACAGGCCGGCGAGGTGCTGACCGAACACGCGGACGAGCTCCTTGACGTGTGGTACGACTTCGTCAGTTCCCACGACCACCTCGTCGCGCACTTCTCCTCGCCCGAGGGCGAGCCGTTAGGCGACTATCTCGACCGTGTCCGCGACCGGTTCGGCCAGTGGATCGATGACACCTGCAACCGCGATTGGGACCAGACCTGGCTCGACTACCAGCATGAGATCGGCTTGCGCCACCACGAGACGAAGAAGAACGTCACCGACGACGTCGACTCCACCCCCCAGATCCCGATGCGTTACCTCACCGCGTTCATCGTCCCCATCACCGCGACGGTCCGGCCATTCCTTGCCCGCTCCGGCGCATCCGACGAGCAAGTCGACGCGATGTACCACGCCTGGTTGAAGGCCGTAACCGTGCAGGTCACGCTCTGGTGCCACCCCTACGCCGAAGCCGACTGGTGACATCGGTTCCCGACCCTCGCAGCAGCGGGGCGAGAGGCTGCTGCGTCGTGGCGGTTGACCCTGGCACGGCTGCCATTGGGAGCGCTCGTCCTGTCGAAGGCTCAGGTGTCGTCCGACAGGGAGTGGCGTTGCCGCCAGGCCAGGGCGGCTGCCAGGCCAAGTACCCGGCGACGAGCAGCGGCGCGTACCAGCGGGCAGCCCGCCGGTCCCGGGGATGCCAGTCGTTCTCATTTACCAGCCGGTGGTGCCGGCCGAGGAGACGGTTGGCACGGTTGGCCAGGAGTTGGCGGGTAGTGGTGTGCAGGTCCAGGCAGCGGGCGAGGGTGCTGGCGAGCTGGCAGAGGTCGGTGCGCAGTGGTAGGCACAGCTGCCAGGCCAGGCGCACCAGGGTCGAGAAGGCGACGGCCAGACACACCCGGCCGACGAGCGAGAGGTCCTCGTCGGGGCCGAGGGCGGCGGCAGCCATCGTGAAGGCCGCCGCAGCTACGAGGTCGGCCAGCATGCCGGCCAGCAGGCGCAGGTACCGACGGCGTCGCGGGACGGTGACCAACCCGTCGAGGGTGGTTTCGAGGACTACGAAGTAGAGGCGGGTGGAGATCCCCAGGGAGGTGGGTGGCAAGTTGGCGCGGGAGGGGACCCTAGCCTGGCAAGCAGAAACGACCCTCACCCGACCAGGGAGGCGTGCCGCTCCCCAAGGTCGATCCGAAGGAACTGCGCAACCTCGTGGCGGGGGAGTGGCACGACCGGCCGATTCCAGCCCCCGGCTGTCGCCCTCGTAAAGGCCTACGGGGCCTGGGCTTCGGGGAGCTGGTCAGGTTCAAGCGCGGTCCCAATCGACCTGTGTCGGCCTTTGCATGGCGGCGGGCCCTAGCCAGATGTCCGAGTAATCCCTCTGCCGTGGCGTCTCGGCCCCGCCCTGATCAGGCGTTGCCGCCGGCCGTCATGATGTTGCGGTTGATGGCTTCGACCTGCGCCCGCAACTCTTCCAGCTGGATACGCATGTTGTCGAGGGCACGCTTGGTCTCCGGCCACGTGCCACGGAACTGCGCGGCCAGCTGCCCGTCCCAGACGTTGGGGTCGGACAAGCGCTGACCCTGAGCGTCGAGGCTCTGGATCTGTTCCAGCAGGCCGCCGTTGATGATCGCCTGCATCTGGGTGATCGATGCTCTGGCTTCCTCGGTGGACAGTACCCGCGCCATTTTGGACCTTTCGGATAGGGTGCCCCTTACGGGCGCATTGTGCACCAGTTGTGCTGCTCCCGGCTACGCCGGGTGTTACATGTCGTCCCTCAGCGATGCGAGCTGGACGAACTCCATCTCTCCGTTGTCGACCAGCCAGCCCCGCCCCACGGTCACCGCGGCGGGCGCCCGTCGTGGCAGCCGGACCCCGAGGAGGTCTCCATCGAGGTCGACGTCAGGTCTTAGCAGCACGCCGCACTTCGAGCGTCGCACGGACTGGGTCCAGTGCCCGTACAGAGAACGCAGCACGTTGGCTCGCCCCGCGACGATCAGGTGCACGTCAGGTCTGCGCCGGCGCAGGAGCTGTTCGAACGCTCCCTGCGAGTCGTCCTGCGCATCCGCGTCGTCGACCAGTAGGAGCTGGGGACGAGGGTCTTCGCCGAGCGCTTGCAGCACTTCGGGGAGGCGGTGGGCGTCGGTGACCAGACCGTCCAGATCGGGGCTGACCCGCAGCCGGGAGGGCCGCGGAGTCACCCCGGTGAGCTGGATTCCAGGACAAGCGGTACGCGCCAGGCGTGCCAGCGCGCACAGGGCGCTCGTACGGCCGGAGCGGGCCGGCCCGGCGATGAGAGCGTGCTCGCCCTCGTACAGGCGCAGCATCGCGGGTGCGAGCGAGTACTCGGCGATTCCGACGGGCACCAGCCAGGGCCAGCTGTCGAAGCGCGCCGAAGCAGCCAGAGGTTCGGGGACCACCATCTGGGGCAGCGTGCCGAGCGCCGCAGGCGGCCGGACGGGTGGAGCCACCTCCGCGGTCAGGGCGGCGATTGCCTCGGTCAGACTCGGCGTGGGCCTGCCGACCTGGATGAGCCTGCCGGTGCTCACCATGATCGCCCGGCCCGGCGGCAGCGGGGGCACGCTTCCCGGCTTGACACCGAAGGCCGTGTAGTCGTAGGGGTCGGCGAGCCGGAACAGCCATTTCTGAGCCACGGTGGCGGCCAGCGCCGATGGCACGCCACCCACGCGGTCGGCGGTCGCGACGGCGAAGACACCCAGCTCCGGTCCTTCGGCGAAGATGCGCGTCACGTCGTCGACGACCGAGGACGGCGTGACGGGGTCGTCGAAGTCGGCCCTGAAAGGCGTGTAGCCGTCCAGCAGCAGCACGATCCGAGGCTCTTGCAGTCGTGCGGAGCCCAGCTGCCGCCGCCGGTTCAGCTCCTCGCGGAGGAAGCGGATCAGGCGCAGCTGACGCTCGCGTTCGGTTGCGCCGACCACCGCGCCGGTGTGGGGAAGGTTCGCCAGGGGCAGCAGCTCACCAGCCCCAAAGTCGAGGACGTAGAGATGCAGATGGTCAGGGGAGGAGTGGACGGCGAGCGACCAAGCCAGTGCGGCCAAGGTCGTGGTCGTGCCACTGCCCCCCAGGCCGTAGAGCAGGAGGTTGCCTTCCTCCCATTTCCACCCCGTCGGGTATTGGGCTTGAGCGTCGGGGTCGTCGGCGAGGGCGACCGGGACGGTGCCCGATGGCGGAGCTGCAGACGCGATCAGCGGGCCCAGAGGGAGGTCGGTCGGTAGCGGCGGCGGCCAAGGCTGCCGTGGGGGGCGCATGCTGGCGGCGTCGAAAGCTCCCCGCACCGCGGTGACAATGCGGGTCAGGTCGCTCGGGGTCTCGGCGGTGACCTCTGCGGCGGGCTGCGGGGCCTTGGGCGGTTGGGGTCCGAATCGGAAGGGGAGCACCTCGACCGGGGTGGCGTCCTCTCGGGTCACGCCCGTCACGAGCGCGGTCTGGATGGGTACGACCTCTCCGGGGCCGAGCCGCACGTAACCCCGGCCAGGTTGCGAGCGGCTGATCTGTGCGGCGCCGGGTAGTCCGATCACGTCGCTGGAGTCGGCGGCATCTTGGACTCGCAGGGCGATGCGTAGGTTCGTGTTGGCACGGATGTTGTCTTTCACCGCCCCGGAGGGCCGCTGGGTTGCCAGCAGGAGGTGCACGCCGAGGCTGCGGCCGCGCTGGGCGATGCCGACCAGCGCGTCGATGAAGTCGGGCAGCTCGGCTGCCAGGGTCGCGAACTCGTCGATGACGACCATCAGGCGCGGTAGCGGCGCGGTCCGGGCCGACGGCAGTTGCAGGTAGGTGGGCAGGTCGGGAGTCCCGGCCTCGCGCAGCACCCGCTCCCGGTGGCGCAGCTCCGCCTCAAGGCAACGCAGCGCGCGGGCACCGAGATGCTCGTCGAGATCGGTGACCATGCCGACCGCGTGCGGCAAGCGGGCGCACTCGTCGAACGCGCTGCCGCCCTTGTAGTCGATGAGCACGAAGGTGAGGTGGTCGGGGTCGGCGTCGACCGCGAGGGACAGCACCAGGGTGCGGAGCAGCTCGCTCTTTCCCGATCCCGTAGTGCCGCCCAGCAGCCCGTGGGGTCCGTCGCGGACCAGGTCGACGG
>JALZEO010000282.1 GCA_030862025.1 Actinomycetota bacterium
CGGCAGGCTGGCTGCCGGTGGATCCCCGTCGGCGGTGAGCATGTCCACGACGGCCGCGTGGATAGCGCGCCGTCGCGCGGTGGTGAGGGTGTCTCCCGCGAATTCCTTCACCTGGTCGTGGGTGAACCGGTAATCAGCGACCGAACCTTCCGGCAACTCGACCAGGAGCCCTGCCTCGACGGCAGGGGCGAGAGCCTCAGCCAGCTTGGTGGGATCGCTGTCCTCTTCGTCGCCCGCGAGCAGCAGCTTGATCGATCTCAGGTCCTTCAAGCTGAAGTTGCGTCCCAGGATCGCCGCCTCGGCTAGGACGACCCGGGTCTGCTCGGGCAAGCGTGCTGCCCGCCGTTGGATGAGGGTACGAACCGCCGACGGAACGAGCCGCTCCGCGTTGCGGGCGAGCATCCAGACCCCATCGATCTGCTGGATCAGGCCGGCGTCGCGATAGGTGCGAGACAGTTCCTCGACAATGAAGGGAACGCCCTCGGCCTGAGCGTGCATGGTGGCAGCGCTCGTGGGGTCCACGTCTGCGCCCAGCACCTGCCGAAGGAACTCGACCGTCTCCATCTGCGAGAACCGGTCCAGCTTGAGACGGCGAACCATGCCCATCCGCCCGAGGTCCGCAATGAAGTTGGTGGCCTCGGTGACCAGGGCAAGTTCGTCGGGACGCAGCGCAAGGGCAAGGAAAATGGGCAGGTCGGCATCAGAGCGCACGATATAACGCAGCATCCGCACGCTGTCCTCGTCGGCCCACTGCAGGTCGTCGATGAGTATGGCCACGGGTTTGTGACTCGCGAGGGCCCGCAGTGCCATGGCGGCGAGGTCGTAGGTGCGCAGCAGCTTGTAGTCAGGTGAGAGGGCTTCCAACCCGGGCTCGTCCCGGCCGAACAGCGCGTCCAAGGCTCGCTGGAGGTGTGCCTGAACGGGGTCGGGCGTCTCCTGCGCGCCGGCGCCGGCGAGGATGGCACGCGCGAGAAGGAAGGGACCGCGTAGCTCCTCATCCGCCGTGACCGCGACGGGAAGAAAGCCGTCGGCCCCCGCGAGTTCGTAGATGGCGATGAGCAGACGGGATTTGCCGATGCCGGGCTCCCCCTCGAGGGTCAGGGCTGACAGCTGTCCCCTTTTTGCGGTAGCGAGCTCCTGCCGAATCGCGTCAAGTTCCACAAATCGCCCGACAATCGACCCGGTGACACGGCGCATCTGCAGCGGCAGGGGGGGCAGTGGGGGCATAGCAACGGCGAGACCGGTCGCGGCGGCAGCTTCACTCACGATGGCGCCTGTCAGGCGGAGGCGGAGCGTACTGGCGTGAAGCCAGAGACTAGCCGTTATTCTGCCGCCGGACGCGCCCGAATACGCGTGAATCGCCGTCGGGTAACCCAAGGGTGAGCAAGTCGCGGAGATTCCTGCAATGGTGAGGCGTCGCTGAGTGAGGCATAACCGGTGATCTACAACTGGTGGCTGTTCCTGCACTTCGTGGGAATCTTCGCGTTCCTGTTGGCTCACGGTGCGTCGGTAACGGTCACCTTCCAGCTGCGGAAGGAGCGCGATCCGGCCCGCATCGAAGCCCTGCTCCAGCTTTCGCGAGGCTCACTCGCGGCGTTCTATGTCGGACTTGCCGTGCTGACGACAGCAGGCATCATCCTCGGGTTCATTCCGGGCAGTCCGGGAACGTGGTGGGGTCAGGGCTGGATCTGGACCGCTCTGGCGCTGCTGATCGCGGTCTCAGGTGCGATGATTGCCTTGGCCAGACCCTACTACCGGCGACTGGAACGGGCGGTCCAGGCCTGGATTGGCGGGTCAGCAGCAGTAAGCGAAGCGGAGATAGCGCAGCTTCTCACCTCTCGACGACCCCTGGTCATAGCCGGCCTAGGCTTTGGAGGACTGCTCGCCATCCTTTGGCTGATGGTGCTGAAGCCGTTTTGAACCCTTGTCTGCACAAGGATAAGAGCGGAAGGCTTGGCGCCGAGGGCTCCTTCTGTCTGGGACGAATTTGCGGCCGCCCGGCTGCCGTGCGATGCCGTCTCATCGCGGGAGACACCCGAGTGCCATGGTCTGGAGTCCTGGCTCGAACGGACGAAGTATGGCGTACACAAGGATAGTCGTAGGAACGGACGAATCACCCACGGCCGCCCAAGCGCAGCTGGCTGCCGTCAGGCTGGCCCGCCAGACAGGCGGGGACCTCCTCATCGTCTTCGGATACGACCCCGCGCAAACCCCCGAAGGGGTTGCAGGCGACACCTTGGCCGAGGCGGTCGCCACGGCGGAGCGGGAGGGCATCCGGGCGCGCAGCGAGCTCATCCGGGGGGAGGCGGCCGCGTCCATCGTCGCGGCAGCCGAGCGTGACGGGGCCGACCTGATCGTGGTCGGCGGCAGGGGGATGGGCAAGCCCAGACGGCTGCGGCTCGGTGCTGTGGCCGAGCAGGTTGCCCACGACGCCCCCTGCGACGTGCTCATCGTCAGGACCGTGGGTGAGCACAGCGCGAGGGGTCGCTACTCGACGATCCTCGTTGGAACCGACGGCTCCTCAACCGCCTCCAAGGCGGTACGCAGGGGGTTCGAGCTCGCGGAGGCCGTGGGAGCCAGCGTCGCGCTCATGTTCGTGGGGGACGAGCTCGACGGCCGAATCGCGCTGGATGAGGCGCGGAAGGGCCAGCCGGGCACGGTCGACGTGCGCACGCTGGTGACCAGGGGCGATCCCGCCGACAAGCTCTGCGAGGTGGCGCGCAGCAACGCCCTCGACCTGATCGTGGTAGGCAACAAGGGGATGACCGGGATGCGGCGCTTCCTGACGCCGGTCCCCACGAAAGTGGCCCATACCGCGTACACCGATGTCCTGATCGTCCGAACGGTGGGGCGCTCCATCGAGGACCTGGCCGCGGGGGAGGGTGGCGTGGTCCTGGTCGGAGCCCGCAAGGTCGCCGCATACCGGGACACGAACGGGACGATCCACGCCGTGTCGCCGAGATGCACGCATTTGGGCTGTAGCGTGGCCTGGAACGATACGGCCAAGACCTGGGACTGCCCCTGTCACGGGTCACGTTACAGCTACGACGGCGAGGTCATGCAGGGCCCGGCGCAGAAGGACCTGGCCAGGAT
>JALZEO010000327.1 GCA_030862025.1 Actinomycetota bacterium
CCCCACGACCGGCGCCTCGGCGAGATCGGCACGGTACCCCGTGCCCTGTTCATCGACGAGCAGCAGACTGTCGTGGGTTGTGCAGCGGAGGATTGCTACGGCGGGGTCGTGTGGTTGCTGGTGCGCCGGGCTCGTGCGCCTTCGAGCGATGGGCTTCAGGTAACCACCGGCAGTGACGAACACCGTGACGGGTTGGGCGTCGAAACCGGCCCGCGATCCGCCGGCGAGGACATCCTCCGCCGAGATGCCTGAGGCAACCAGACGGCTGCGACGTGGGGTGGCGTGAGCCCGCTTGAGCGCGGTCAGCTCCTGCCCTAACAGGGCGTCTAGTCTGGCGGGGTCTGCGAGGATGGCGTCGAGCTCGGCCATGAGCCGCAGCAGCTCGTCGTACTCCTCCTTCAACCTGCTGCGCTCGAGGGCGGCGAGCCGTCGCAACTGCATGTCGAGCACCGCCTGGGCCTGTGTCTCGGTGAGCTCGAATCGGGAGATGAGTTCGCCCTTCGCGACCTCGGCGGATTCCGCGGCTCGGATGAGCGCGATGACCTCGTCGAGGTGGTCGAGTGCCTTCAACAGCCCTTCGAGGATGTGGGCACGGGCGGCGGCCTTCTCCCGCCGGTGTCTGCTGCGACGGGTGAGGACGCTACGTTGATGGGCGACGTAGGCCAGCAGGCACTCGCGCAGGCCCAGGGTGCGAGGGGCCCCATCGACGAGCGCGACCGTGTTGACGTTGAAGTTCGTGCGCAGCTCGGTGAGGTCGAAGAGCTTCGCGAGCACCGCGGCGGGGTCCTCGCCGCGCTTCAGCTCGATGACGACGCGCATGCCGTCGCGAGACGATTCGTCCCGAAGGTCGCGGATCTCCTCGAGCTTGCGGGCCTGCACGAGCGCCGCGATCTTGGCGAGCAGCGCGGCCTTGTTCACCTGGTAGGGGATCTCGGTGACGATGATCCGGGGTAGCTTGCCGCTCCGTACCTCGGTCGTGGCGACCGCCTCCAGCGTGATCGCTCCCCGGCCCGTGGCGTAGGCCTCCCGGATCCCATCGGTGGCGATGATCCGGGCACCCGTCGGAAAATCGGGGGCGGGGAGGTGCTTCATGAGCTCGTCCAGGCTCGTGTCGGCGTTGGCGAGCAGGAGGAGGGTCGCGTCGATCGTCTCGCCGAGGTTGTGGGGCGGTATGTTCGTCGCCATCCCCACTGCGATGCCTGTGGCGCCATTTACCAGCAGGTTTGGCACGCGCGCGGGCAGCACCACCGGCTCCCGCTCGTAGCCGTCGTAGTTCGCGACGAAATCGACCGTGTCCTCTTCGATGCCGTCGAGGAGCGCGAGGGCGACAGGGGAGAGCCGCGCCTCCGTATAGCGCATGGCGGCGGGGGGGTCGCCGTCGACCGACCCGAAGTTGCCGTGCCCGTCGACCAAGGGCTCGCGCGTCGAGAAGTCCTGCGCCATCCGCACGAGCGCGTCGTAGATCGACGCGTCACCGTGTGGGTGGTACTTCTTCATGACCTCGCCCACAGCCGAGGCGCATTTGCGGTACGGCCGGTCCGGCAGCAGACGGGACTCCCACATGGAGAACAGAATGCGACGCTGGACCGGCTTCAGCCCGTCGCGCACATCAGGTAGCGCTCGGCCGACGATGACCGACATGGCGTAGTCGAGGAACGCCTGCTCCATCCGCTCCTCGATGGCGACCTCGACGATACGGCTGCCCCCATCGCCACCTGCAAGGAAATCCAGTCGGCTGCTCATGACCTGCACCTCTTCTACATCAGGGTTGCGCGCTCACGATCCAGTTCGTCGCTGTCTTAGGGCCCCTAAGACAGCTCCTCTCGCGATGCTCACGCGTCGACGTTCGTGGCGAACCTCGCGTTCGCTTCGATCCACTCGCGGCGGGGTTCGGACGCGTCACCCATGAGGAGCGTGAAGAGCTCGTCCGCCTGCTCGGCCTGGTCGACGGTGACGCGCAGAAGGGTACGGCGAGTGGGGTCCATGGTCGTGGACCACAGCTGCTCGGCATCCATCTCGCCGAGCCCCTTGAAACGCTGGATCTCGACGTTGGCCTGACCCTTGAAGGCCGTCTTCATCAGCTTGTCACGTTCGCCGTCGCTCATCGCGTAGGCCACCCGACCGCCTTTGCGCAACTGGTAGAGGGGCGGCTGGGCCAAGTAGAGGTGGCCGCCCTCGATCAGCTTCGGTCCCAGTCGAAAGAAGAAGGTGAGTAGCAGCGTCGTGATGTGGCCACCGTCGACGTCGGCGTCGGCCATGAGGACGATTTTGTCATAGCGGAGGGCGCCGTAATCGAAGGCGTCGCCGACGCCCGTGCCGATCGCCTTCACGAGCGCCTGGATCTCGGAGTTCTCGAGCACGCGGCGCAGCTGGGCTTTCTCAACGTTCAGCACCTTGCCCCGCAAGGGCAGCACGGCCTGGGTGTGACGGTCGCGCGCAAGCTTGCTCGACCCGCCCGCGGAGTCGCCCTCGACGACGAACAGTTCCGTCTCGTCGGGATTACGGCTCGTGCAATCGGCAAGCTTGCCGGGAAGTCCGGCGGATTGGCCGTCCAGCCAGCCCTTGCGGCGAGTCAGGTCGCGCGCGGCCTTGGCGGCATGACGTGCCCGGGCCGCCACGGCGCAACGTTTGACGATCTTGCGGCCGGACGTGCGGTGCTTGGAGAGCCAGGCGCCCAGAGCGTCGCCGACCACTGATTCGACGTAGCCGCGGGCTGCGCTCGTGCCGAGGCGACCCTTCGTCTGCCCCTCGAACTGGGGATCGGACATCCGGAGCGAGATGACCGCGACGAGTCCTTCCCGGACGTCGTCGCCGGTCAGATTGGGGTCCTGCTTCGTGAGCGCATTCCCGTCCCGCCCGAACTTGTTCAGGGTCGACGTCAGCGCCCGCCGAAAGCCCTCCTCGTGCGTGCCACCGTCGGCGGTGCGGACCACGTTCACGTAGGAGCGCAGCCGCTCGTCGTGGAAGCCCTCGCTCCAGGTGAGCGCGACGTCGAGCGCGACCGGCCGACCCAGCAGCTCGCCCACGTGGTGGACCTCTATGGGGGCGGCCAGCGGTTCCTTGCCGTGCAGGAGAAGCGTGACGAAGTCCTTCAAGCCTTGGGCGGAGTGAAACGTGCTGGTGGCGCCATCGCGTTCGTCGCTGAGGGTCAGGGTGAGTCCCGGGTTGAGGAGTGCGGTCTCCCTCAACCGTTCGGTGATGAGGTGAGCCTCGAACTGCAGCGTCTCGAAGATCTGGGGGTCCGGCCAGAAACGCACGAGCGTGCCGTGACCTTTCGCCTTGCCGAGCACATGCAGATCGGTGACCTTGTGGCCGCGCTCGAAGGCGATCGCGTGGCGCTTTCCGCCCCGCACGACCTCCACCTCCGTGCGGGCTGACAGGGCGTTGACGACGGAGACGCCAACACCGTGGAGGCCCCCCGACACGGCGTACGCCTGCCGGTCGAATTTGCCTCCGGCGTGGAGCTTCGTCAACGCGACCTCGACCGCAGGACGCTGCTCCTTCTCGTGCAGGTCGACGGGGATACCCCGTCCGTCATCGCTGACCGCGAGCCCACCGTCGGCGCGGATGCGGACGTCGATGTGGGACGCGTGGCCAGCCAGATGCTCGTCGACGGCGTTGTCGACGACCTCCCATACCAGATGATGCAGGCCGCGCTCATCCGTCGAGCCGATGTACATGCCGGGGCGCCTGCGGACTGCTTCGAGCCCTTCCAGGACCGAGATGTGCCTCGCGGTGTAATCGTGGGTGCGGCTGGTGCGTGTCAACGTCTTCCTCGCTCGATTGATCGTTCCCCCGGGGCGGCAGGTAGCGCGGAATGATTCGTGCGGCAGGTCTTTCAGCTACCGACTTCGGTCGCGCCCCCATGCTTCGTCGCTGCGTTAACCACTCCGAGACGGTACGAGATACGCGTGCTCAGGGTCAGGAGGCGTCCCCAGGTCGTGCTGCGGAGCCGGCAGAGAGCATCCGCGGGCAGAATATGAGGATCCGCGCTTCGGCCCGCCACTGGCGAGGAGGGTACAGGGATGTCTGCATTGGGAGGACGGCTGGGCAGGTGCGGAGCTACCCCTCGCGGTCGCGCCGCCCCCCGGTGGCCCAGGTACGACCCGCGCCTGAGGCTGGGGCGGATCGGCTGGCGCCTCACACCCGGGTTGCCGGTGGTCGGCGTGGTCGGGCTTCGGTCCGCGCAGCCGCCGCCGGTCGAGACGCCGACTGGACCCTGGTACGCGCCGGCGGTGCGGACCCTGTCCGGCCTCGTCGAGGGCTTCTTCGAGAATCTGCCGCTCATTTTTCTTGCCGTGCTCGTCCTGGCGGGTGGCGTGGTGCTCAGCCAGCTCGTGGCCCGCGGCGCCGAACGGGCCCTGCGTCGTCGGTCAGCCGACCGCGTCGCCGAGCGGCTGACCTTCCAACTCGTTCGCACCATCATGGTGATCGCGGCGATCCTGCTCGCCCTGTCGGTGGCGGGCGTGCCGGTAGGCTCGGCACTCGCCACCCTCGGGCTCGCCGGGGTCGCCATCGCCGTCGCGGTCCAGAGCATCCTCGAGAACTTCATCTCGGGGATCGTGCTGCTCATTCGGAAGCCCTTCCGGGCCGGGGACCAGATC
>JALZEO010000333.1 GCA_030862025.1 Actinomycetota bacterium
GCTCATGGTGGGTTCCACCGGCCGCAAAGCTCGCATAGGCCTCCGCCATGTCGAGAACCTTCACGTCGGCCGTGCCGAGGTTGAGCGAGGGCACCGCTTTGAGGTCGTCGTCGAGTCCCGCCCGCACCGCCAGCTCCTTGACTTCTTCTGGGCCGATGGTGGCTGCCATCTGGACATAGACGGTATTTGTCGAGCTGAGAGTGGCCTCGCGTACGGTCTGGGTGCCAAAGCCCCGACCGCCGAAGTTGCTGACCTCGTAGATCTGGCCACTGGGGAATGGTACGGGCAACTCGGCCGGGGCCGGAAAGCGCGATTCGGGCGAGAAACCGTCGTCGACGAAGCCTGCCAGCCCGAATGGCTTGAAAGCCGACCCGGCCTGATTCTCGCCCTGGACCGCGGTATTGAACGGCTGGAGGGCGAAGTCCGGGCCACCGACCAGCGCCCGCACGCCGCCGTCGGCGGGGTCAACGGAGACGATCGCGCCGGTGACGGGCTTGCGGTTCTGTTCCCGTTGGAGCTCAGCGACCTTCTCAGCCAGGGTCCGCTGGGCCGAAGACTGCATAGGTGGATCGAGCTCGGTGCGAATGGTCAGCCCGCGATAGACGCGCTCTTCACCCAATCTCGCGCCCACCTCCTGGCGGACCGCGTCCAGGTAGTAGGCGGCAGGACCGCGATCGGCTCGCTGTCGTGAGGCGGTCGGTGGCAGCCCAGCGGCCAGGATCCGATCACGCTCGCTCGGGCTCAGCCAGCCCTCCTCGACCATGCCGTCCAGAACGTAGACGCGACGCGCGTTAGCTGCGTCGGGCTCAGCCGCGGGGTCGAGGTGCTCCGGGGCCCGGATGAGGCCGGCGAGCGTTGCCGCCTGGTTGAGGTTGAGCTGCTGCGCGGGGACTCCGAAGTAGGTTCTCGCCCCCGCTTCGATGCCGTAGGCGCCGCGCCCCAGGTAGGTGGTGTTGAGGTAGAACTCGAGGATCTCGTCCTTTGAATAGCGGCGCTCGAGCTTCACCGCGAGCACCGCCTCCTTCGCCTTGCGCCTGAAGGTGCGCTCGTTGCCCAACGCGGCGTTCTTCATGTACTGCTGGCTGATGGTGGAGCCGCCCTGCTCGACCTTTCCTGCCTGCACGTTCGTGAACAACGCCCGGAGGGAACCCCTCAACGATACGCCACGGTGGGCGTAGAACGTGCGGTCCTCGGCCGCGAGTACCGCACGCGGAACATGCGCCGGCAACTGCTCGAGTGGCACTGGATCGGCAGCCTGAGGGCTCAGTATGCCGGCTTCCTCACCGTTGCGGTCGAGAACTCGGGTCGCCTGAGGCGTGACGTCTTCGGGAAGAGGGACGTTGCTGAAGAGGTAGACCGCGAGAAGGAGCACCCCCAACGCAGCAAGCGCGGCAGGGACGAGCAAAAGCATGAGCATCGGCCTCCGCCGGTACCAGGGACGCGCCTGTTCCCGCCACCGACGGCGCCGGCTCGCGACACCACTGCGTCCGGCAGGTGCTCGTCTTCGGCTCGGACGTGACATGTGTGCGAGACCTCCGAGGATCTCCCGAGGCTGCGTGCCCGCGTGGCAATACTCAGGGTATCAGTTGGATTACGGAGAGGATGGCGCCCGCGGTGCACTGCCGGATAGGGCCGGGGCTCGGTTACCGTTCCGAGCGCCACGGAACCCTGAAGGAGGCGCTGGTGAGCGGCACCATACCGCCTGAGCATTCAGGGCCGGAGCGTCGCGAGCGGTTGGGCCCACCGACTCCCGCCGGAGAAGGTTGGTCCGCCCCTGAGGATGCCTCGCGGCCCCCGGGCCGGGATCTGACCCCGCCTCCCCCTCGGGCGGCCGCTGATCCTGACGGCGTCACCCCACAAGGCAGCGCGGCGGGTCAGATCGCCGACGTCGGCCGGCGAGTTAGCGCCGACCTCGTCGACTTTCTCATCCTGGCAATTCTCGGTGCCGCGGTGGGCGTCGTGCTCGACCAGATCGGGCTCGACGCCATTGTGGCCCCGAGGGTCCAGGGTGAGTTTGCGCCACGTTTCGGCTTGTCAGCGGTGCCTGCCACGCTCGTGACGCTCACCGTCCACCTGGGCTACTGGACGCTCCTCGAGGGGAGAGGGGGGCAGTCGGTGGGAAAGTTGGTGCTGAGGATACGGGCCGTGCGGGAGGATGCCTCATCTCTCGACTATATGACCGCCTTGAAACGACATGTCATTTTCTACCTCCCCCAGGTCCTCGGATGGGTCCCGAGCCTCGTCGTCCTGGTTTTGGCCGGCACTACCCAGGTCGTTCTCATGCTCGCCGGGCTCGTCACGTACATGATCGACGAACCTCTCCGCCAAGGGTTCCACGACAAGTTTGCCGGCACGATCGTCGTCAATGCATGAGCTCGGGGGCTCGTACCTTGGGCTTAGTCCGCCTTGCCCTTCCCACGAGCTTTCTGAGTCCTCTTCCAATCGCGAACCTGCGCGAGCGTCTCGGGTGAGTCGATGTCGGCCACCGAGCGTGGTACATCGTCAGAGAAGGGAGCGGATGCTTCCTCCCACCCCGGGGGCTTGACGCCGAGACGCTTGCCGAGCAACGCGACGAAGATGCGCGCCTTCTCATCGCCGAATCCAGGCAGGGCCCTCACCCGCTCAAGCAGCTCATGGCCACTGGTCGCTTCATTCCACACCCTCTCGGAGCGACCGTCGTAGCGGTCCTCGAGGTGGCGACAGAGTGCCCGGACCCGCTTCGACATGGCGCTCGGAAAACGGTGGATCGCAGGACGCTCCCGGAAGATCCTGTCCAACTCGACGGGCTCCAGGGAGGCGATGACCGCGACGTCGAGCTCACCGCCCAAGCGCTCGGCGAGTCGGGCAGGACCTTGGAAGGCCCACTCCATCGGCACCTGCTGATCGAGCAGCATTCCAATCAGCAACGCGAGCGGGTTCGTCGCGAGGAGACGGTCGGCCTGCTCCTGGCCGGTAATGAAGAACGTAGCGCTTTCGCTCATTCTGTTGACGCTAGCGATGGCTCAGTGTGGCCTCAACCAGGACCGGTCGTTGTTCAGGCAGCTCGGTGACGCGTCTACGCAGTGGCCGTTTCCGCCGCGCTTCGGATGGCCTGTGCCGGTTGCGAGTCGAGCAGCGTCGCGGCCAGCATCTCGTCGTGAAGCCCTGCGGCGACTCCTTCGATGACCGCGAGCGCCTGCTGGTAGGCATCCCTGGCCTCGTCCGCTTTACCTTGGGCCTCCCGTAGGCGGCCGAGGGTGGCATACGTCTGCCACAGCTGGGTAGGGTTGCCGATCTGCTGGGCAAGACCGAGGGCAGCGTGAAGCTCCTGCTCCGCCTCGCCCAGCTTTCCCTGGGCCTGTAGGGCTTGGCCGCGTAGGCGGCGGCCTTTCACGATGTTCTTGCGGCTGTCGCTCTGGGTCGCAAGGACGAGGCATTGTGCGGCATAGGCCAGGGCCTTCTCGGGGTCACCGCGCGCCAGCCACAGCTCACCGAAACTGTGGAACAGATGCTGCGAATAGCGCCACAGCATGTAGTGCTGTGCGGGGGTGGGATCGTGCGCGATGCGTTCGACCGCCCCGAACTGCTCTCCGGCGTCGTCGAGGCGTCCCAGCGCGAGCAGAGCATCTCCGAGGTTCACCCGGGCGTTGCCTTCGACCTCGTAGTCGGGCGCCTCGATCTCCAGGGCCGCCTCGACCCCCCTGCGGCTCCACTCGAGCGCCCGTTCGTGGTCCTGCAGCTCGGCGCATGCCCATCCCAAGCTGTTCAGCGCCCGCGCCCGGATGAGGACATCCCCGATCCGCTCCGCCTCCTCCACCACACCCCGTAGCAGACCGAGGCCCCCCTCGTAATCCCCCTGCTCGACACGTACGAGGCCCTCCGCCCAGTGATGAGCAAGCGCCATCGTCGCGCTTCCGCTGGCCTCCGTAGCTCCTCGCCAGCGCTCGAGGTGGGCGAGGGCCTCGTCGAAGCGCCCCGCCCAGCGGAGTCGGAGCCCCATGAGGCCCCACCATGCCTGGGCGAACGGATCGTCGACCTTCTCCACGAGCCCCGCAGCCAGGCTCGCGAACTCGTCGGCCTCGTCGTGTCGGTTGAGCGTCGTGAAAAGCTCGACGAGCACGACGCTCGCGAGCAGACGGACGTCTTCGAAGCCCTCCTCGCCGATGGCGAGCGCGGCCCGCAGCGTCTCCTCGCTGCGCGGGAAGTCGTGTGCGAAGACCTCGGCGAAACCGCGGAGCCCTAGGGCCCTGCCCTCCCGACGCCGATCGCCGAGTCGCAGCGCCACCTCGCGCAGGCGATCGAGGTCGCTGATCATGCTGGCGATGTCGCCCACCGTCATGTTCACGAAAGCACGCTTCTCGGCGACGGCAGCGGCGGTCTGCAGCTCGTCGAGGCGCTCACAGACCTCCAGGGCGCGGCGGTAGTAGTCGAGCGCCTCCTTGTTCGCGTAGGCCCCTGCGGCCTTGTCACCTGCCTTGACGAGGTAGGAGAGGGCCTTGTCCCAGGCCTGCCCCTCGGCGTAGTGGTGTGCGAGGGTCTCGACCTGCTCGGCGAGGCGGTCAGCGTAAAGGTCCTCGATCGCGGCGCCCACCAAACGGTGCAGCGCCCGACGGCGCTCGCGCAGCAGCGTCGAGTAGGCCACGTCGTGGGTCAGCGCGTGCTTGAACATGTAGGACAGCTCGGGAAAGTACTCCTTCTGGTAGACGAGCTCGAGTCGCTTCAGCTCACCCAGGGCCTCGTCCAACTGGCTTTCCAAGTCGGAGATCCGCGCCAGCAGCCTGCCGGTGAACTCGCGGCCGATGACGGAGCCGAGCTGCAATGCCTCTCTCGCGGCTCGCTGAAGGCGGTCGATGCGGCTGAGGATCACCTCCTGGATGGTGTCCGGCAGACGCAACTCCTCGACCGGACCGGCCAACTCGTAGCTGCCGTCCCGCTGGCGCAGCACCCCCGACTCGAGCAGCGACTTGGCGACCTCCTCGGTGTAGAAGGGGTTGCCCTCGGCCTTCGCATTGACGAGCGCCACGAGGTCGCCCGGCAGCGCCTCGGCCCCCAGCACCGCCTGCGCCATCACCGCCGTCTCCTCCTGAGGCAGGCGCCTGAGCGTGAGACGGCTGAAGTAGGTGCGGTCCCCCAGCGAGGGCGAATAGCCGGGGCGATAGGTCAACACGAGCAGCATGGGCGCGTTCGCGACGACGTCCACCAGGGCACCGAGGGCCTCCTCGGACTTCTCGTCCACCCAATGCAGGTCCTCGATCACCACCACCAGCGGACGCTGTCGGCTCTCGAGCAGCACGAGCGTCCGCAAGGAATCGAAGATGCCCGCCTGCCGCTCCCGAGGATCCATCCGCGCCACGGCAGCGCCGGGTTCCACGTTCAGCAGATACTTCAGATAGGGCACCAGGCTGCGTGAGCGCTCGTCCCAGTCGGCCGTCCGCTCCTCCACGCGCCTGACGATGCCATCCTCGCCGTCCGCCTCCTCCACGCCGAAGCTCTGTTGTACGACCTCCGCTATGGGCAGGTAGGGGATGCCTCGGCCGAAGGAAATGCAATGCCCTTCGAGCCATGCCACGTCCTCGGGCAGGGAATGGCGGAACTCCAGCAGCAGGCGGGACTTGCCCATGCCGGCCTCCCCGACGACGAACACCACCTGCCCCTCCCCCCGCAGCGCCTCCTCGAAGTAGCTCTCCAGCACCTCCAAGTCATGCGCACGGCCCACAAACGGGGTCAGTCCATGCTCGGCGGCTGCTTCGATCCGAGTCTGGATCGGCCGCTGCCTCACCGGCCGGTATGCGCGGACCGACGCAGACTTGCCCTTGATCTCCTGCGGGCCTATGTCTTCGAACTCGAAGTAGTCGCGCACCGCGCGCCAGGTCCGCTCCGAGACGAGGACCTCCCCTGGGTCCGCCAGCTGCTGCATACGGGCGGCGAGGTTGATGGTGTCACCGATCGCGGTGAAGTCCATCTTGAGGTCGTCGCTGATGCTTCCCACTACGACCGGGCCCGTGTTCAGCCCGATGCGGAACACCAGACTGTCCCCGTACTGACGTTGCGCTTCATCTGCGTAGACCTCGAGGGCCTGACGCAGGTCCAAGGCGGCCGACAGCGCCCGTCGGGCAGCATCCTCATGGGCGATCGGAGCACCGAACAAGGCGATGATGCCGTCGCCGAGAAACTGGGTGATGACACCCTCGTAACGGTGGACGGCCTCGGTCATGGGCACAATCGCGCCCTGCATGAGGTAGTAGACGTCCTCTTCGTCCAGCCGCTCAGCCAGTGTGGTCGAGGCCACCGCGTCGACGAACATCACCGTCACGGTACGCCGCTCGCCCTCCAGCTGGGGACGGCCAACGCGGATCTTCTCGCGCAGATGAGGGGGCAGGTCAGGACTGGAGGAGGAAACACCGCGCATGCCCGCTGACGGCACCTCTCCGTTCGTCGCTCACCCCCCGGTCGGATATTACTCAGCGTAGGGGCGGTACCTACGGAGATCCAGTCATCCGAGAGGCAACAGGCGCTCAGACGGCAGGGATGGCTGGCTCGTTGGTCCTGGGCCGATCCCCGCAGCCCCGGCCGGCAGGCACTGACTTGCTCCTGTCACATCGCTAGCCTCAGCGGCGTGGACACCGACGGCGGTCCAGATCAGCGCCCACCCCGGGGGGTCCGAGCACTCGCATGACCTACCTCGGACTCTTGGCCGTGGCCGCACTTGTCGTCGCTACGGGTTTCTTCGTCGCGGCCGAGTTCGGTCTCGTCGCCGCCCGACGAGCCGCCATCGAAGAGCGGGCTGCCAGGGGCAGCCGCCGTGCCCGCGCCGCGCTCCACGAGATGAGCAACCTGTCATTCATGCTGTCGGGAGCACAGCTGGGCATCACCATCACGACCCTCGTGCTCGGATATATCGCGGAACCCGCTCTGGCGCACCTGCTCCGGCCGGTTATCCACCTGTTCAACCTGTCGGAGAGCACGACGCTCGGGATCTCGCTGGCCGCGGCGCTCGTCATCTCGACGATTCTGTCGATGATCGTGGGCGAGCTCGCGCCGAAGAACCTCGCGGTCGCTCGGCCTGAGGCGACCGCGTTGGCGGTGGCGGTACCCATGCGGGTCTATTCCATCGCCTTTCGGCCGGCGATCTGGCTATTCGACTCGGCGGCCGCGGTGTTGTCACGCCTGGTTGGCATCGAGCCCCGGGAGGAGCTGTTCGGTGGCTACACCCCGGATGAGCTCGCGCGAATCATCGAAGCATCGACCGAGGAAGGGTCGCTGAGTGAAGAGAAGGCGCAGCTGCTGCTGCGAGCGGTCGAGCTCGGTGAGCGTCGGGTGAGCGAGATCATGGTGCCCCGTCCGGACATCGTGTGGCTGGGTGCGGACGATCCCGTCGACGTGCTTCGACACACGGCACGCACGACCGGATACTCACGCTTTCCGGTGAGGGGGGAGGACGACGACGACGTCGTCGGCAGCGTCCACATCAAGGACCTCCTGAAGCTGTCATCGGAGCAGGCCGAGAGCGCCACAGTCGCAGACATCGCGCACGAGGCGCTCGTCGTTCCCGAGAGCCACACGCTGCGACGGCTCCTCGCCGACCTACGCGCCCGGCAGCGGACCTTCGCAGTCGTCGTCGACGAGTTCGGGGGGACGGCTGGGATGGTGACCCTCGAAGACGTTCTCGAAGCGCTCGTGGGTGACATCGTCGACGAATTCGATCCCGAGACGCCGGCGCTCCGCCGTCTCGGCGTGGGACGCTACGTCATTCCGGGGCGGATGCGCACCGGCCGGGTCGAAGAGGTGCTCGGTACCGAGCTGGCCGGAGGCGACTACGAGACCGTCGCCGGGTTCGTGATCGACGCGCTCGGTCACATACCGCGACCAGGAGAGTGGGTCCGCCACGATGGGTGGCGCTTCATCGTCCTGGGGCTCGACGGCAACCGAGTTACCGAGGTCTTGCTGGAACGCGAAGACGAGGACGCCCCCCCCTCGGCCGCACCCGGCACGGTGACTCCCCAGGAGCGCCAGGACGAGCGGTCGGAGCAGACGTGAGTCCGCCGTTCCCTCCAGCCTGGCTGGTACCGCCGGTGCTCGCCGCCGAGGACGCTCTGGGGGTTGCGCCTCCAACCGGACTCGCGCTCGGCATCGCGGTCGTGCTGCTGGCCGCGAACGCCTTCTTCGTCGCGGCGGAGATCGCCCTGCTCGCCGGCCGACGTGCACGCATCGAGGAGCTCGCCGATGGAGGCGACCGACGGGCCCAGCTCGCCGCAGCCGCCCTGCGCGAGCTTCCTGTGACGTTCTCCGGTGCCCAACTCGGCATCACCATGACGTCCCTGGGCCTGGGTGCGGTCGCCGAGCCAGCAGTCGTCCGCCTCCTCGAAGGGGCCCTCGGCTTCGCGCCACTGACGCCGGGAACCCGTCACGCCGTCGCCTTCGGCATCGGGCTCGCGATCATCGTCTTCCTCCACATGGTCGTGGGC
>JALZEO010000052.1 GCA_030862025.1 Actinomycetota bacterium
GCCGGCCATGGTGAGTTGGAACCCGACAGCCAGCGGGGTCGTGAATATGCCGCCAGCCGACGCTTTCGTCGCACTCTGGGTGACCTGGAAGGAGGTGCGACCGGGGCCGCCCGAGATCATGGTGCCCGATGACGTGAACTGGGTGACCACGAGCGTGTGGTAGCCGACGCTGGTTCCTGAGGGTATGGGGAAGGTGACGGAGATGTTCCCATCGGGCTGGGCTGCGGTGGTGGCCAGCACCTTCCCCGTCCGGGTGTCGAGGCGTACCTCGACGGGTCCGGCGCTGGGGTTGTAGTTGCCGCCCGTGACGGTGACGTTCGTGCCGACGGGTCCGGACTTCGGTGTGGCGTAGGCGGTCACCAGCCTCTGGCAGGCAAACGCGGCCGAGGCGACCAGGATCGGTACGGCGGCCAGGACAAAGAACAGAACAAGTCGACGCTGTAACTTCGCGTACACGTACAACCCCCTATGGGTCCTGTTTGCAGGATCGGTGTCGATTTCGCGTTCACTGCGGGCCACGCACCGATGGTCTTCGCCCCGCCCGTCAGCCTCATCAGGCTATAGACAAAAGGCGCCGGGCGCACTAAATGTTATTGACAGATACCAGCCCTCTCTTATTGACAGATGCCAGCCCTCTGTCTTGGAGTGGGTTCCAGCCTGATGCCCGAAAGTGCGAGCTGTCGGGGCGCAGGATCGCCGGACGGCGCTGAGGTTAGAGTCAGACCGGCCGGCGCGGCAGTGGAGACTCGGCACGTGAGACGCGGAGCAGTCATCTTCCTTCTCCTCGCGGGCCTCTTCTTCGTCACTGTGGTGGTACGGGCCGTTACGCTGGTCCGCGCCAGCGGATCTTGGACGACCGGCCGCAACACGGTCGTCAACCGCCCGAGCCAACTCGAGGCCAACAACTCGCCATCGCTCACCCGCAACCCACGGGAGCCGTCCAACCTGGCCCTCGCGCACCGCGTGGACCGCCCTACCTTCTCCGCCTTTCTCCATTGGACCGCCGACGGCGGCGCGTCCTGGCACCAGACCGACCTTCCGCTTCCGGAAGGCCTGGACCGTCCGTTCGCCCCCGACGCCGTCTTCGCTTCGGACGGGACCCTCTATGTGAGCTACGTGAACCTGACGGGCAACGGCAACGTCCCGGACAACCTGTGGGTGGCGCGCTCGACCGACGGCGGCCGCACCCTCTCCCCCCCTGTTCGTGTTGCGGGCAGGCTCGCTTTCCAGGCGCGCATGGCCGTGGGCCGTGACGCGACGCTGTACGTCACCTGGCTCCAGGCACGTGAGGTTGCGCTGTTCAGTCTGCCGGCTACCCCCAATCCGATCGTCGTCTCCCGTTCAACCGACGGTGGGCGGTCGTTCTCCCCTCCGGTGCCAGTCAGCGAACCCGGCCGCGAGCGCGTCGCCGCCGCCACCCCGGTCGTCGACGACGAGGGACCCCGGGGTTGGCCGCGCTCGTGGCGGTCGACTGGCCGGCTGCTCGTGCTCTACGAGGACTTCAAGAGCGACCGGCGCGACTTCGAGTTCCTCGAGGGACCACCGGCCGAGGAGCCTTTCGCCTTGGTCCTGACCGCGTCGACCAATGGTGGTCATTCCTTCTCCCCCGGTCTGGAGGTTGAATCGCACGTGGTCCCGACTCGTCGCTTCCTCGTCTTCCTCCCCGAGTTCCCGTCGATCGCCGTCGGGCCGGACGGCTCCCTGCTGGTGGCATGGGCCGACGGCCTCAACGGGGACGAGGACGTCTTCCTGCGCCGGTCGGAGGACGGCGGGCAGACCTGGACCGAAGCCGTCCGGGTGAATGACAACGGCCTGGGCGACGGCACCTCGCAGTACATGCCCAGGGTGGCGGTCGCTCCCTCGGGGCGGATAGACATCATCTTCCTGGACCGCCGCCGCGATCCTGCCAACATCATGACCGACGCCTTCCTCGCGACGTCCGACGACGGCGGCCGCTCCTTTTCCAACGTGCGGCTGTCGTCCGAATCCTTCGACTCGCGCGTCGGCCCCTACATCGACGCCACCTTCCCGATCGATTTCGGCTCGCGGCTGGGGATCGTCAGTAACGACGACGGGGCGGTCGCTGCTTGGACTGACAGCCGCTTTGGTACCGAAGGCACCGGACGTCAGGACGTCGTCGCGGCGACCATCTCCCGGCAGCGCGCCGGCGCAATCGACTGGGCCGGTGTGGCCCTGCTTGCCCTGCTCGGCGTGGGCAGTGCGGTGCTTTCGGTCCGCCTCGGGGGGGGAGCGGCGCCCGAGGCGGAGCGGTCGAACGGCCGCCGAGACGAGACCGAACCGGCCACTGGCAGCGAAATGGCCGGCCCGCGGTCGCGGCCGTGATCGATGCAAGCCGGGGAGTGCTCCCGGCTCGGAGAGGGGCAGAGCTGGCAGTCTTGCTCGTGGCCACTCTGCTGGCGCTCGTCGCTGGGGTGGACGGTACAGCGAGTGCCGTCTCCGATGCCACGCACGGGCCGGCGGAGCCGAACGACGAGCTGTTCAGGGCACAGTGGCACCTGCGGGCCACAGGGATCCCGAGGGCCTGGGAGGTGTCGACCGGTGAGGGCGCCGTCGTCGCCGTTCTCGACACGGGCGTCGCCTTCGAGGACCACGGCCCGTACAGGAAGGCACCGGACCTCGCCGGCACCCGGTTCGTCCCGGGCTACGACTTCGTCGACAACGACAGCCATCCCAACGACGTTCCCGTCAAGGGGACGGGCAGTCACGGGACACACGTGGCGGGGACGATCGCACAGAGCACCAACAACGTGATCGGGACCGCAGGGGTGGCGCCGGGAGCCGCAATCATGCCCGTCCGGGTGCTGGCGCCCGATGGGAGTGGCACGAGCCAGGCCATCGCCCTGGGCTTGCGTTTCGCTGCCGACCACGCTGCCCACGTCGCCCTCCTTGCCTTGGGCGCCACGGTCGACGCGCCCGACGTTGCCGAGGCCGTGGCCTACGCCATCGCCAAGGGTGTCACGGTCGTCGTCTCGTCCGGCGAGGACGGCACCAGCCAGCTGACCTTCCCGGCCGCATATCCTGACGTCCTGGCCGTTGGGGCGGTCCGCTACGACAACACGCGCGCGCCGTACTCCAATCACGGCGCCGCCCTGGACGTCGTGGCGCCCGGCGGTGACCTGGAGGTGGACCAGAACGCCGACGGCCTCGACGACGGCGTCGTCCAGCAGACACTCTTCGGGGAGCCAGCGGCCTTCAGCTTCTGCTACTGCTTCAAGGAGGGGACGTCGTCCGCCGCCGCACATGTGGCTGGCGTCGCGGCTCTCGTCATCGCCGCAGGGCGGGCCAAGACCCCGGCTCAGGTGCGGGACACGATCGTCTCGACCGCCGCGGACCTCGGTCCCCCCGGGAGGGACGACGAGTACGGGGCAGGACTGGTCCAGGCCACACGCGCTCTGGGTATGCCCCCAGGAGCAGGTGAGGTGCCACCGACCACCGGTTCGGCTCGCCACACCCACGACCACGACGGTGTCTCGGCCCCAGAGGAGTCGGACGCCATCCCGCCTACGAGCGAACCGGCCTTCGCCCTCCCGACCGCTGACGAGGATGTCAGCACACGGCTTCGGCGACGCTGGGCAGGCGCGGCCGTGATCGGGGGACTCGCTCTCGCCGGCCTCGCCGGGTACTTCACCAGCCGTCGTCGCCGGCGCAAGGGCGATGGGTCGCAGCAATCCTCCTAGCAGGCTGCCGCATGCATGTCTCGGACCACCCGACCCAGCGCTCGGGTGACTGCTAGAACGTGGACTTCACCACGCCGATCGTGTGACCTTCGGGGTCGTTGAAGAGGCCGATCTCGACCCCCTCCGCCACCTGCTCCGGGCCCATCATCCGCGAGCCACCGAGGCTCTCGGCCTTTGCGAGTGCGGCCTCCACGTCCGGCACCTCGACGTAGACGGTGACGTGACCTGCGTAGCCTTCAGGTCCGGGTCCGATTCCGCCCCCGATCCCCACCCCGTCGGCGTTCGTATTGCCCTCCCGCTGCACGGTCCCGTAGTTCAGCGCGTTAGCGGAATCGATCTCCCAGCCGAACAGGTCGGCGTAGTAGCGCTGCAGCCTCTCCGCATCCTTTCCGATGATCTCAAAGTGGACGACCGGCTGTCCCATGCTGTCTCCCCTTCCACGCCGAGCGCGTCGGCGGCCTGGTGCCTACGACTGGCTTCATGCGGTCCGGGGTTCGCGACAAGCTGCACCTCGCGGCTTCCACGAGGGGTCGCGGCCGCTGAGGCCGAGGGCGCGATGGAGCAAGGGCGCGTTGGACGGGACGTCGACGACCGGTCCGAACAGCCCCTCCCGGGCTGCCTCCCGCCCGGGCACTGACGCCATCGAAGTGAACTCGAAGCACACCTGGGTGCTGACGGGATCGCACTCGAATGCTTGTCCTGTGGCGCGGGCGAGGTCCCAACCGTGGAGGACCAGCTCGTCGAGGACGACCATGCCCATGACGTCGGCGGGCAGAGTCACGCCGCCCGCCTGGGTACTCCCCTCCCATGCGGCAGGATCTCTCCACGCGGTGACGAGGTCGTCGAGTTGCAGTGGGAGCAGGCTTCGCCAGTCGGGGGGAAGATTGGCGGCCGAAGGCTTTCCAGGCCCTTGTGCTGGTCCCTCTGTCGCGCCGTCGCGGGACCTCGTCGACTTGGTGGCGGCGTCCCTGAACTCCATCGTCAACCCCACGAGATGGTCGAGGAGATCCGCCACCGTGTACGACTCACATGGGGTCGCTGCCGAGAGCTGCTCGTCCGCTATCCCGTGCAACAGAGTCTTCAGCTGGCGGGCAGGCGGGTCGAGGTCGATCATCCGGCTC
>JALZEO010000033.1 GCA_030862025.1 Actinomycetota bacterium
GCGGCGGGGGAATCGGCCGCCGCCTCGCCCTCGGACCTCCACCCCCCCTGGGGATGGCTCGCCGCGCTGGTCGTGGGGCTCGGCACGCTCTACGCGGCCACGCTGCTCCGCGATGTGGGCTTCGAGACCGATACGGCGAAGTTCCACTACCTGGGCCGGGTGCTGGGAACCGCCCATCAACCCGGTTACCCGCTGTTCACCGCGCTCCTTGCGTTCGCCGTCCGGCTCATCCCATTCGGCACCGACGCCCTCCGCGTCGACCTCCTGTCCGCCGGGTTCGGCGTGGCGACTTGCGCCCTGTGCTTCCTCCTCCTAGTCGAGATGGGGGTTCGCCGCGTCGTGGCGTTCGCCGGAGCCTTCCTCATCGGGGTGACGGAGACGTTCTGGCTGCAGTCCGTCGTCGTCGAGGTCTATACGCTCCAGACGCTGTTCGCAGCAGGGTTGCTCTGGCGGTTGATGCGCTGGGAGCGCACCCGGCGCGACCGCGATCTCGTGGTTGCCCTCGCGGTCTACGCGCTGTCGTTCGCGCACACTCCCGCATCGATCCTGCTGGCGCCAGGCATCGTGCTTTTCGTCGCGATCGTCGACTGGCGGGCGGCCTTGCGCTGGCGGGTGGTGCGCTGGACCCCGCTGCTGATCCTGCTCGCGGTGGGCCCGTACGCCTACATCGTGTGGCGGACGTTCGACCCCTCGAACCTCTACTCCGAGGTGCAGATCCGTAACATCGGCGATCTCGTAGCTGCCGTCCGAGGAACCCACTACCGCAACATGATGTGGTCGTTCGGGGCCCAGGAGCTGCTGGATGACCGCCTCCCCATGCTTCGTGACCTGCTGCGAGACCAGCCGCTGTGGTGGGCCGTCCCTGTTGCGATCGTGGGCCTCGTGCGGCTTCCGCTGCGTCCCATCGGCCTCCTGCTGCTCGCCTGGTTCGTGGCCGTGACTCTCTGGGCCCTCGAGTACGACGTCGGCGATGTCTTCGTCTTCTTCATCCTCAGCCATGTCCTGATCGTGCTGGCGGCGACCATCGGGTTCGACTGGATCGCCAACGCCGTGATCACCCGGGTTCCTGTTGGCGGGCTGACGCCGGTGCGAGCCGCGGTCGGAGCGCTCGTCCTGCTCGCACCCCTGCTCGTGGCGCGTTCGAACTTCGCCGACGTCGACTTCAGCGACGACCGCACCGGTGATGAGGTCCGAGGCGCGGTGGCCGCGATGGCCGACGGGGGTATCGTCTTCAGCTACCACTACCACCACTTCAACTACGAATTGATCGGCGGGGGCAGCCAGCGGGGCCTCGAGGTCTACTCTCAGTATCCGGGCCTCGAGCGCATCGCCCTCTACTGTCGCGGGCATCAGATCGGGCTTGGTGGAGTGGTTGGAAGCGCCCCACCGGGCCTGCCCGTCTACGCCTACGGCGCGGCGTACCTGCCGATATTGCGGGGGGAGGGGTTCGTTTTCACGCCCGTCGCCGGTGAACTCGTCCGAATCGACTGTCAGCGCCTCCCGCCGAAGTACGTACCCGTGACCGACGTCGATCCCTCTCCCAGGACGCCTCACAACGTGCGGGGAGGACGCTAAATGGGGCTCTGCCTGCCTGAAGGACTGGGGTCTGGAAGGCTGGTGGGCCGAGCTCCCAGTGGGTGAGCACCGGAGTGGGTTTAGATCGTGCCCCCGCTGCGGAGAGCGTTGGTGTCATCCATTGCACTGGCATACCTAGGAATGACGATCACGTCAGGCGGAGATGCCTTGGTAGGAGCCAGTCTCGGAGACTTTGGCGCAGGTGCACCGAACCAGGTGTACCCGTCGATGTGCAATGCTCTGAAGGCTATGCCGTCCGGCTTGCTGCTTCACAAAGGAGAGCACGATGCACGCGAGGGTCACAAGGTTTCAGGTCAGCCCCGACCGGCTTGATGAGGTCAACGACTACTTCCAGGAAACCGTGCTCCCCAGGGCACGTCCCCTCCGGGGCTTCAAAGGGGCGGTTGCCCTCGCCGATCGGGAGAGCGGCAACGTTTTCAGCTTCACCCTCTGGGAGAGCGAAGATGTGATGCAGGCGAGTGAGAATGCAGCCGAAGGGATCCGGGGGCAGGCCAGCACCGATCTCGGATTCACCCCGACCGTGGAACGTTACGAGGTAGCGGCCTTCGAGGTGGTGTGAAAGCGGTGCAGGGGCTGTCCGGCCGCCCGCGGGCCGGGGCCACCGTGTCGCACAAGCAGCTTGACAACGACCGCCCGTGGGATGTCTAGGCGCCACCAGGCTGAAGGTCGTCTTGGCTGTGCCGCTGCGAAGGGACCGGGTGGAACTCATGACAGGGAACCTCGACAACCCAACCTGGGGGAGTGATCGGCACGCTCGCGGTGGCGTCGGCTTCACCCGGACAGGTGGCCCGCGCGCCGACGAGAGCCTCCTCCCATAGCGGGCCACCTGAGCGTCCGTTCAGCGTGCGGAAGTCAATCCCGACCGTCACGGCGAACGCCGTCATCACGGCAACCCCGAGTCCCTGCCAGACCTTGTCGCGGCCCCACCGTGGCCGGCCGTCGAACAACGCCGCGACCATGGCGTAGAGGAGAAGCAGCGGTACGACCGTGTACCGCCCTCCCAGCGCATGCCAAAGATTGTGATGCCACATCATGCCTTCGGCGTTGTGTCGCAGCGCGGTGGTCGCGACGAAGAACCCGAGCGAGTAGGCGCCCGAAAGGCCCACGAGTCCCCGCGTGCGTCGCTCACCGAGCGTCAAACCGAGGATGAACACCGCGGCGAGCAAGACCGTCGCGACCAACGGCCACAGCCAACCGGTCCGCACCCAGAGCATCCCGCCGATCCGCTGACCGAGGAAAGCGACCGCACCGACGCGCTGGGCATAGGCCAGCAGCATCGCCTCAGGCCTCAGAGGGAACCCTGTAGGGGGCGAGAACTGCGAGGCTGCGGCGAGTTGCACCACGAGGGCGATTCCGAACAGCCAGAGTGGGACCGCGGTCCGGTCACGGGTAGTGACCATCAGTCGCACGAGAGCAAGTGGAGCGAGCAGGAGGCTGAGCGGCGCGCTGAGCGCGGTCGCCACGAGCAGGAGACTGGCCCCGACGATTCCCAGGGCGGTTGGAGGGCGCCACAGCAGCAGCCAGAACGAGGCGATGAGCAGGTACCACTGGACGTTGGCGACGTTGTTCAGGACCTCGACCCCTCCGGTCGGCACGAGCACGAGCGAGACCCCGAGCAGGGCACGGATCCACGGCGACCGCAAGTGGGGACGGGTCGCGACGAAGACTGCGAGGGCACAGACCGCGGCCACCCCATTCGCGGCGACGGTGAAGAACTCCGAGGCTGCGGCGAGCGGCAGTAGGGCGGCAACCTCGGCGACGAGCCGAGGCACGAGATGGAGGTAGCCCGCGTAGATGCCCGCGATGGACGCTGCCGGTCCCTCCGACAACGCTGCTTGCAGGAACACCCGTCCGTCCTCCGCCCAGAGTGTTTCGAGGGCCGACGCCCCCACTTGACGCAGGACGGGTACCGCGAAGCTAGCCGCCGCGACGATGACAGCGAGCGCGACGGCGCCCGGTGTCCAGTTGGGCTTGAAGTCGGGGGGGAAGAGCCCGGCCGAAGGCCGCTGCTGGCCGCTGGGACCTAGAGAACGTCGCACAGCTGCACAGCCCCGGCACGCCTGCCCTCGCTCACGGCTGCTGTTCGGCCCGGGCCCGCTCGAAGAGGCCGATGAGGGTGCCGTCCGAGCGGGTAACGATCACGTTCGCGGAGTTCGCGCGCTGCATGCGTTCCACCAGGGCTTCGATCTCCTCACTGGGCCGGACGGTGCTGGGCCCCTCGTGCATGACCTGCTCGACCAGGGCATCAGGGTGCGCCTCCAACTCGCCCGAGCGGAGCGCTCCCGCGACGACACCAGCATGATTCAGCACGACTACCACGCCATGAGGGCTTGCGGCCAGACGATCATGCACATGGCCGAAGCGCTCGTGGGGGCCACAGGTCGCCACGTCGTAGGTGAGCAGCGACGTGACAAGTCGTGCATTGCCGCGATAGGGCAGGCCGGAGGCGAGCCAATCAGCCTTCCCCGCAGCGTAATCGTAGACCTGGTGGAAGCCGTAGCGCTCGAGCCGCCACGCGGCCCGGGGACTGAGGTCTCACTGGTAGTCGTGACAGTAGACGACGACCTGGCGGTCAGGTGTGAGCATGGTCGTCGCGGCCTCCGCTGAGAACTGCCTGAGGGCCAGGTGAGTCGCGCCCGGCAGGTGGGCCCAGTCGTATTCGGGCCGTGGCAGTACCTCCACGACCTGTGCGTCGTTCTCTGAGACGAGGTGGCGAACCTCGTCTCGTCCGATCGTCGTTGGCATGACGTCTCCCAGCCAGCAGGCGTGCGCGAACTCGGCCTCCTGCCCTCACAGGCACCGTTGCGTCGTCGTCCTGTTCGATGCGGGCGGGGCAGCCGACGCGGAGACGATAGACGGAGCGGGCGGGGGGACACTGCACCTGACCTTCGCTCAGGCAGCGCAGTGGTGGCGACCGGGGTCGGACAGGCGATCAGAACAAGGTCCCGCGACACTGGGAACGTTCGGCTAGGGCGGATTCCTCGCCGGGCCTGCTTCCCTGTCTCGTCCTGCGGGAACGGTAAGGTACGCGCTCCTCCAACGCTGCGTCCCGCCGAGGGACCTCACTCGACATGGGAAGTACGTTGACCTCACCAGCAGACGGCGTCGACGGGGCATACGTCGCCCACCCCGGAGTCGAGAAGCGTTCGGTCGTCACGGACGCATCCCGGCTTCTCCGTGGCCTTGTCCGCAGCGCCCGGCCCTGGCAGTGGGTCAAGAACGTGCTCGTCTTCGCCGCACCCGCCGCTGCGGGTGTCCTGCTCCAGCCACGTCCCCTCGTGCGGACATTTGGCGCGTTCAGTTTGTTCTGTCTCGCCGCGAGCGGGGTCTACTTTTTCAACGACATTGCTGACGTCGTCGAGGACCGTCGCCATCCCCGCAAGCGCTTCCGTCCGATCGCCGCCGGCATCGTCCCCATACCGCTCGCAATGGTCATCGCGCTGGGACTACTCAGCGCTAGCGTCGTCGGTGGTTGGGTCGCGCTCGGCTCTCCCTTCGCCGCGGTCGTTGGCGTGTATGTAGCGCTGACCATCGCCTACAGCCTCTGGCTGAAGCACATCGCGGTCGTCGACCTCGCGGGTGTGGCGGCGGGCTTCGTGCTCCGCGCCATCGCGGGAGGGGTCGCCACCGGAGTCGCGATCTCGAGCTGGTTCCTCATCGTCGCCTCGTTCGGATCTCTGTTCATGGTCGCCGGCAAGCGGCACGCCGAGCACGCGGACCTCGGCGACAACCGCGTCGAGACCCGACTCGTGCTGGCCGAGTACTCGCTCGCCTACCTGCGGTACGTACGCTTCATCGCCTCGTCGGTGACGATCGTCGCCTACTGCCTCTGGGCATTTCAGGAAGCCGCGGAGGGTGGGGGGGTGTGGTCCGAGCTGTCGATCGTCCCGTTCGTGCTCGGCATACTCCGCTACGCATTGCTGCTCGAGGCGGGACACGGCGAAGCCCCTGAGGAGATCGTGCTCTCCGACCGGCCACTGCAAGTATTCGGGGTGCTGTGGATGGTCACGTTCCTCGGGGGGGTCTATGCCGGCTGAGTCCGCCGACTTGTCCCGCCGGCGGTCTGGTATCTCCCCGCCCGCCGGGGGTGCGGCCCTTCCCGGGGCAAGCCGAGACCGCTCGCCCACCCCAAGCCCGGCGGCTCAGGAAGAGCTCTTGGCGGGTTGGGGGCGGACCGCCCCGACCCGCGCGACCGTGCACCGTCCCCGCTCCCCGCAGGAAGTCAGTGAGATCCTTGACCGGTCACCGGCTCGAGGTCTCGTCGCCAGGGGGCTCGCCCGCAGCTACGGCGATGCCGCTCAAAACGCGGGCGGGGTGGTGATGGACCTCACCGGGCTCGACCGCGTCCGTGCCGTCGATCTCGAGCAGGGCATCGTCACCGTCGACGCCGGCGTCAGCCTTGACACGCTCATGCGCCTGCTCGTTCCGTTCGGATGGTTCCCCTGGGTCACGCCGGGGACCCGGCACGCCACCGTCGGAGGCGCGATCGCTGCCGATATCCACGGCAAGAACCACCATCGGGATGGCAGCTTCTGTTCCCACGTGCGATCTCTCACGCTGGCGACGCCACGCAAGACGCTCATCGTAGGTCCCGACGAAGATGCTGACGTCTTCTGGGCCACTGCAGGGGGCATGGGGATGACCGGAGTCGTCCTCGAGTCAGAGCTCGAACTCCAGCCGGTGGAGACCAGCGCGATCCGCATGGACACCGAACGCGCCCAGGACCTCGATGACGCCATGGCCCGCATGGAGTCCCGCGATCACGAGTACCGCTATTCGGTGGCCTGGATCGACCTGCTCGCCGGTGGCGGGTCACTCGGGCGTTCCATCCTGACACGGGGTGACCACGCAGGGATCGAAGAGCTGCCGCAGCGTCGCCGGGAACGACCACTCGCCTTCGACCCGAAGGTGCGCCTCGCGGCACCTGGCTGGGTGCCATCCGGGCTGCTCAACCCCCTCACGGTCCGGGCCTTCAACGAGTTCTGGTTCCGCAAAGCCCCCCGCGCAGAGCACGGCCGCATAGTGCGGCTCGAGACGTTCTTCCACCCACTCGACGGGATACGGGGCTGGAACCGGCTGTATGGGCGACACGGCTTCATCCAGTACCAGTTCGTCGTGCCCTTCGGTCAGGAGGAGACGCTGCGGCGGGTCGTCGGGCGTATCAGCGACGAACGGGTCGCCTCCTTCCTCGCCGTGCTGAAGCGTTTCGGCGCCGGCAACCGCGGCCACCTGTCCTTCCCCGCGCCCGCCTGGACGCTCGCCCTCGACGACCCCGCCAGCGTGCAAGGTCTCGGCCCGCTGCTCGACGAGCTCGACGAACTCGTCGTAGAGGCTGGCGGGCGTGTCTACCTCGCGAAGGATTCCAGACTCCGTCCTGAGCTGCTGCGAGCCATGTACCCCCGGCTCGAGGAGTGGCGCGCTATCCGCGACCGACTCGACCCGGACGGCATCCTCCGTTCCGATCTCGCCCGGCGTCTTGGACTCGCCGAAGGGTGAGACGAAGGTCGCCAGGCTCCTGTTCGCCTGTAACGTCAGCGGCTACGGGCGGCCTAGCATCCCGGACCGTGCACGACGAGCGACGAGTTGGCGCACGGTCACACAGGCGCGGCAGTCCGCTTCGTACCACACCCGCTCAGGCCGAAGTCACGGAAGGTTCCAGCGTGCAGGACGCCCTCGGCGCGGTGCAATCCATCCTCGTGCTCGGTGGCGGCTCCGACATCGGTCGCGCCACCGCCCAAGCGCTCGTCGCGCGACGTGCCCGACGGGTCGTGCT
>JALZEO010000047.1 GCA_030862025.1 Actinomycetota bacterium
GTGTAGAGCGGGGCAGGCGTGCTGAGGTTGTAGGCCCAGGTCCTGTAGATCTGCTGGGGTGGTTCGATCAGCGTGTGAGCGAAGAGGGTAAAGAGGGAGACGAGTCCGAGGCCGATGACCGCATCCAGTGCTGGCGACGAGCGAGGAGTACCAGGACCAACACCGGGTAGATGAGCAGCGTGAAGGTAAATGGGCCCACCTCCGGCCGGAAGGGCCAGCTGCTGTGATCGGCACGTCCCACATGGTCTGCGTGGTGCAACAGCCCAAGCGGAATGACGATCAGGACGAGTTTCTGCACCAGATCGAACCGTCTCAGCATCGCCGTCGTCATGGCGGATCCTCTCCGAACAGGCCTTCGACCTCGTCTGCCCAGGCCAGCCTGGCCTCCGCGGTCCTCAGCCCGTGTAGGGCGGTCAGCCGGCCCGCGCGCGCCTCGGGGGTCGCGATGGCTTCGAGCTTGGCGCTGATCGCCTCGAACTCGTCGCACTGTGACCGCAGGGCTCGCCGATAGTCCTCCAGCAGTGCTCGGACCTGGCTTGGATGCATCAGGTAGGCGAAGAAGAGCCTCAGCAGGACACCGCTTCGAAAGGTGCTCCTGGCGGGTCGCGATCCCTCCAGCCACTCGACCAGCGCCTGCTGCCCGCCAGCAGTGGTCTGGTAGGTCCACTTGGCAGGCACCCGGATCTGCTCTACCCGGGTGGCGGCCACCCATCCGAGATCGGTGAGCCGCTCCAGCTCTCGGTACAGCAGCGTCTGCGAGATTGGCCAGAAGTGGGCGAACGAGCGGCCAGCCACCCTCGCGAGCTCGTAGCCGGAGCTGTTGGGCAGCTTGTCAACCAGACCGAGGACGGCGTAGGTGCTCTCGGGGTACTCGGAGGCCACGCCCCGTCCCTACCATCTTCACAGTGCAATAGTCAAGAGTTGAGTAGGTTCAGGCCCTCCGATATTGTGATCGAGGTTTCGCCGTGCTGATTCTGAGGCCTTCACCCGCCAGGGCCTGTACAGCGCCGAGATGAGGCGCTGCAAGTCGTGATCATGGGGATGTGGCTGATGCGATCTACGCCGAGGACCCCGAGGCGCGACACACGGAAGACGAGATTGCCGGGATGGCGCGTCGAGCCGGGCTGGCATGAGCGTCACCATCGTGCTGTACAGGGCGGGCCTGCCAGCCTGGGCGCATGCGTGCTGCGTTCTTGGTCACCGCGGACCCCGGGGGACATGATCGCCCTGCTGGACCGAGCCGGCGCTACAACACATCGTGACGGTCTGAGGGCGCTAGCCGCCACAACTCTGGCGTCCGAGGCTTGAATTCATCAGCGAAGGACCAGGTCATGTTCGACATGCGACAACGGTGGCCGCTGGTGCTCGCTGGGGTCGTCGTCATCGCGACCGCTGCTCGCTACGCAATGCTCATCCGCGATCAGGAGCCCTCATCTCTGTCCGACCCCGTCCCGGTCTTCGTTCTTGGTTACCTGACGTTTCTGGCGGCGGCCACAGGGGTCGGCGTCGCCTCTTCGGGCCGGTTCGCGTCAGCCGGGGCGAGCGCTGCTACAGGGGGGCTTCTCACGATGGGCGTGCTGGGCATCTTCTCGATAGGGCTGCCGCTTCTGGTCGCGGCGGTCTTCGCCACATGGGGATTCGCGCGGACACGTCGGACGAGTTCGCACTCTGCGTGGCTCGATGCCGGTGTGGGACTCGGGGCGGCCGCGGTCCCTCTGGTCATCCTCGTGCTGCGCTGACCGGTCGACGAACAGGCCAACCAGGAACCGCCATTCTACACCGCCACCTTCGAGGTGCGGAGAAGGGGCAGCTCTCATTGGCGTTTCAAGTCTTCGATCGGTTCTCGCGACGTCATTGCGAGGTCGGCGGGCATGCGATCCTCGGAGAGGTGCACATGCCTCGAGATCCTTGATTGGGCTCGACCGCCATTCAGCGGAGTTGATGAGAGGCTAGGTGGAGCAGTGCTGTGCCAGGAGGTCAACGCGGCAGGTGATCGTGTGACCGTCCCGCCGTTCCGAGTTGAGGCGATCGTCGTCCGGGAGCCGGTCTCGGCAGTGGCCGATGCTCGGGTGGGTCGCCGCGGCGCTCCAATTGACAGAGGGGTGTTCGAACGCCTCGAGGAGCCCGCACCCTTGCCCGCTACCGTTCGCCGACCCCGGGAGAGGCGTCGTTGACGTCCGCGTCGTCCGGCCGCGTTGACCCCTCCGGTGCCTCCCCGCCGCCGACGCCGCACCGAGGCTAGGCGGCTGTCGTCTTGAAGTCCGGGATCTGGGTGTCTGTCCCCTCGGTGCTGTCCTTGTGGGATTGCGCTCAGTTCTGGTGGCTCGTCGCGGAAAACACTCTCCTCGGAGATGAAGAGCACGTCGTCTCGTACGCGGAGACGATGACAGGCCTCCCCGATCTGGGCACGGGTGGCGTGCACGACGACGTCCATCGCGACCCGCTCGACGCCGAACGGTCGCATGTCGAGGTAGTCGACGCGTACCCCGACGCCATGAAGAAGCGCCCGAGCCGTGTTCGCCGCCCGAAGGTCGCGGACGACCACCGAAAAGCGCCTGTCCGTACGACGACGGGATCCCAACAGCGAGCTCGCTACCCAGTCCAGAGGCCACAGCGCGACGATGGTAACCGCGACCAGCGCTAAGCCCGCCGTGTAGGCCCCTACCCCGGCGGCGAGCCCGGCGGCTGCCGAACCCCACAGGGCCGCAGCTGTGGTCAGCCCGTGTGGCTTGCCTCCGGCCGCGAAGATGGCCCCGCCACCGAGAAACCCGATACCCGAAACGATCTGCGCCGCGACTCGACTCGGATCTCCGCCTGGAAAGGCGTTCATGCCGGAGTAGGCGAACGCGCCCGCAGCCACGCCGACCACGATATTCGTTCGCAGTCCGGCCGGCTTCGCCCGCAGTTCACGGTCCAGACCGATCACGCCCGCGAACCCAGCCGCCGCGATCAACCGGATGAACGGCTCCCACTCCAACCGCTCGGTCCCTTCCCTCAATCACCCATGGACGGCCAACGCCGCTCCGTGCGAATACTCCTGCGCTGCACCTGATCTCCGGCGAGCAGGAGCCGCAGTAGTCCCAAGACTCGATCTCGGTCGCGCTGGTCGAACCGGAACAGTGCCGCCCCAGAAGGACATTTTCCACGATCAGCCCGCTGCAGGTGGCTGCTCCATCGTCGGGAAATCTGTGGTGGTAATCGCACGAAACCCGACAGAAGCGGCGGGCGATTTGCTCCTGTTGCCATGGTTTGTCACACCCTCGCTCACTCCCGTGCTCAGCGTTTTCGAAGCAGCCGCCAAGCGGATCATCTTCAGGGACAGCTACTCGTCAGGCACCACCCAGGCTGTCGGCGAGGAGCACGCGGCGTTCGCCAGCAGACCAAGAACTAGGACGATGCCGGCGGCCGCCAGAACGCGGAATCCTCTTGGGGAACAGCTGACAGGGCGTCCTCTGACAGCGACGAGATCGTGGGCGTGATCATGATGCCCATGACCAGGCCCGCTGACAGGGCGTTGAACACTCCGGCCTCGCCGAAGGGCCACAAAGGCTTCACGAAGTTGGGGTCACGAACGTCAGTGCGAAGAAGCCGTACACGACGGTGGGGATGCCCGCCAGGATCTCGAGCAGTGGCTTTATGACCTTGCGGACCCGTGGCCGGGCGTACTCGCTGAGGAAGACGGCGGACAGCAACCCGACGGGCATGGCGATCGCCAGGGCGATGATCGTGATCATCAACGTGGCGGTCACCAACGGCAGGACGCCGAAGCGGGGGTTGGCGAACAGCGGCGCCCACTCGGTCCTCGTGAAGAACTCCACGAAGCTGGCCTCGCGGAAGAACTCCACCGTGGGCTCGCCAGTGCGACGACGATCCCGACGGTCGTCAGCAAGGCAGCAGTCGCAGCCAGGAACAGCAGCCCCTGGACCGCGAGCTCCCCATAGTGGGGGCGGGCCGCCCTGAGGGAGACCCGGGAGGGCTGCCCGCCCCGCGACGTCGGTCAGGCTCGATGCCATGGGCGCCTCAGCTACTCGCCTCGTCTCGTCCCGACCTCAACGCTGCCCGGAGGCCAGGCGCTCGACCTTTTCGCGAGACTCCCGCAGCTGCTGGTCCGTGAGCGGCACGAACAGTGCGGCTTCGGCTATCTCGCGTTCTTGGTCGAGATAGAACTTGATGAATTCGGAGACCTCACGGCGCTGCAGTGCCTCCCGCGAGGGGTAGATGAACAGCGGGCGACTGAGTGGCTTGTAGGTGCCGTTCTGAACCGTCTCGCGGCTGGGCTCTACGCAACCGTTACCGCTGTCGACTGCGAGCGCCTTCATGGCGTCGCGGTTCTGCTCCACGTAGGAGAGGCCCAGGAATCCCAGCGCGCCGCGCGAGCCTTGTACCCCCTGAACAGTGACGTTGTCATCCTCGGTGGCGTTGTAGTCGGTGCGGATGCGGCCCTCCTCACCAAGGATGGCCTCGGTGTAGTAGTCGAAGGTGCCCGAGTCCGTGCCGGCCCCGAAGAGGCTGATCGGGACGTCGGGGAAGCCTGGGCGGACCAGGCTCCAGTTGTTGACCTGACTGTCGGGAGCCCAGATCCTTTCCAGTTCCTGCACGGTGAGGCAGTTCACCCAATCCGCCTGCGGACTGACGACGTTGGCCAGTCCGTCAAGAGCCACGACGACCTCCTCGTAGGCGACGCCGCTGCCTTGGCACGCCTGCTTCTCGGAGTCCTTGATCGGCCGCGACGCGTCGGAGACGTCGGTCTCATTCCGGCAGAACTTCTCAAAGCCGCCGCCGGTACCCGTCGTTCCGACGACGACCTGTACGTTGGGGTGCTCCTGCTGGAAGAGGTCGGCGGCCGTCTCCGACAAGGGAGCAACGGTGCTGGAGCCGTCGATTCGGATCATGCCGGCCAGCTCTTCGCCCTTCTCTTCATTGGGGGGACTGCCCGATCTGCTGCCCTGCCCACCTTGCCCCCCACAAGCGGCGACAAGCAGGGACAGCGTGACAAACACGGCCCACAGCGACCAGCGGCGGCGCTTGCTTGCGGTTTTGGCACACAAGGGTGGCTCCTTCGGTCTGTTCCCACCGGGCCGAGGATGGCCCTGGGTCTGCTCGAGCCGGGCGGCTGGTCGCGAAGGTAAACAGGCCAGGTTGCCGGTCGGCTTGAGCAACCTGAACATCGGGTGAATGCTCGCGGAACATCCCTAAGACACAAGGTTTCAACTTTGTGACGCGGAAGATGCGGTCGTGAGGCGTGCGGAGGCCCGTTCGACCTCGAACCGGATCTCTCGAGCCCACAGGAGGCACGGAGTAGTTGGGCCCGAACGTGCCAGGCGGGGTCTCCTGCCTCTCCGCTCACCGGGCGTTCCCGCGCCTCCTCACGTAGAGTGGCACCGCACGCGCTGCCGGTGCCACGTCGAGAGGAGCCGACCGGGGATGACGAGCGCGCCCAGGCCGACCGCGAACTCCCAGCGCGGGAAGGAGACCGTCCCGAGGTCGGGCCAATCCGGCTCCGGCTTGGCCTCAGGCACCGCACAGGCCGACGCTTCACTGCACGAGGCACACATGCCGGCCGCCTCTGCCGAGGACTGGGCTCATCGGGTGGCGAGCGCTCTCACGCGCCCCAACTCGCCCCTGACCCAACACTCGCCGGAGGGAGGAAACGGCGAGCCGGTCTTCAGACTCCGCGACGTGTCGGTCCACTACCACACCTCGGTGGCCCTGCGTAGCGTCAGCTTCGACATTCCTCGCCACGAGATCACCGCGATCATCGGGCCGAGCGGCTGCGGTAAGTCCACGCTCCTGCGCTGCCTCAACCGCATGAACGACCTCGTCCCAGGCGCGTCCGTCTCTGGCAATGTCCTCTACTACGGTGAGAACCTCTACGACGAGGAGGTCGATCCGGTTGAGGTTCGACGCCGGATCGGCATGGTGTTCCAGAAGCCGAATCCGTTCCCGAAGTCGATCTACGACAACGTCGCGTTCGGCCCCCGTCTTCACGGCCG